>DBRO01000109.1:43242-45725 GCA_002306005.1 Ruminococcus sp. UBA1366
CCGCATTCCAAACAAGCATCCATAATGCTTAAATCCTGATAGGGAAGTGCGACGTTGATAACAATATCAGGCTCAAATTCGCGGATTGCCGCAACAACCTCCGGCACCTTATCCGCATCCAGCTGACGGGTGCTGATTTTTGTTTTGGTTGTTCCGGAAAGCTTTTGTGCAATCGCATCGCATTTGGATTTTGTACGGCTTGCAATACAAATTTCCTCAAAGACCTCGCTGTTCTGACAGCATTTGTGAATCACGACGGAGGCAACGCCTCCCGCGCCGATGATGAGCGCTTTTCCCATTTATCCTCTTCCTTTCAAATTCAAATGACGTTTGTTGCCTAATCCGCCTGTGCCAGCACATCCCGTACATAATTGGGAAGCGCAAAGCATCCGCGGTGAAGTTCAGTATTATAATAGCGCGTGGAAAGCCCCAGTGCCTCCCATTTTTCCGGCATAAAATCATAAATCGGGTGCAGGTTCTTCGATGCAAATCCAAACAGCCAGTGTCCGGAAGGGTAGGTCGGAATATGCGCCTGATACACCATCGTCACCGGAAAAGCCGAACCAATCCGGCTGTGTGTGCGCTTTACCATATCCACATAGGATTGATAATATGTGCTTTCGTGCTGGTTCACCAGCATACCGTTGTCCGTCAAAGCCTGAAAGCAGTTGCCGTAAAATTCCTTGGTAAAAAGCCCCTCTCCCGGGCCAAACGGATCTGTGGAATCCACCAGAATCAAATCATAGGCGTGCTCGTGTTTTCGTACGAATTTTAAACCGTCCTCAATGTGAATCGTCACCCGCGCATCGTCCAGCCGGCACGCGGTCTGCGGTAAAAATTCACGGCATACGGCAATGACCTGCTCATCAATTTCTACCATGTCAATGTGTTCAATGTCGGGATAGCGCGTCAGTTCCCGAATCGTACCGCCATCGCCCGCACCAATCACCAGTACATTTTTTACCGCGGGATTGACTGCCATGGGAACGTGTACCATCATTTCGTGGTAAATAAACTCGTCCTTTTCCGTCAGCATTAAAAAGCCGTCCAGCGAAAGAAACCGTCCGAACTCATAGCTATCAAAAACGTCAATCTGCTGATAATAGCTCTTTTTGGAATAGAGCTGCTGCTTTACTTTAATGGAGAACCGCACATCGTCCGTGTGGTTTTCCGTAAACCATAATTCCAATGTTTCAACCCCTTTCTCACGTTAAAATGTTGATGTTTTCAAGATTCATATCTTCCGTGCCGGTCATAAAACAGCCTTTTTCCTTGCAGTAGGCAATGTAATCGGCAATCTCGGCGGTAATGCGTTCGCCGGGCGCTAAAATTGGAATCCCCGGCGGATAGCACATGACAAATTCCCCGCAGATTCCGCCCACGCTTTCTGCAATGGAAACCGATTTTTTCACGGCATAGAATGCCTCCTGCGGGGTGCGCTCCACCTGTGGGTTAATATATTCGTGGTCGAATAACCCTACGGGGCTTTTTGCGTACAGCCGCTTAATTTCCGACAGTGCAGACAAAAACCGCTCAATTTCCAGTGCGCGGTCGCCGGCAGAAACAATTGCCAGAATATTACCAATATCGCCGAATTCGATCTGGATTTCGTAATCATCCCGAAGAATATCGTAAACTTCAATGCCGGCAAGTCCCATTTCCCGCGTGTGAACAGAAAGCTTTGTGGTATCAAATGCAAAAATATCCCGCCCGTTTATTAGCTCCCGCCCAAAAGCGTAATACCCGCCGGCACGGTTGATTTCCTCCCGCGCATAATCGGCGTATTCAATCGTTTTGCGAAACATTTCCTTGCCGTTTCGTATCAAATTGCGCCGTGCCAAGTCCAGCGAGGACATCAGCAAATATGAACCGCTCGTTGTTTGTGTCAGGTTGATCACCTGCCGGACATAGTTTGCGTTTACGCGTTCAGAACACAACAGCAGGGAACTCTGCGTCAGCGAACCGCCCGTTTTGTGTAAACTCACCGCGGCGAAATCCGCACCCGCCCGCATGGCACCAACAGGCAAATCTTCCCCAAAATAAAAATGTGTGCCGTGCGCCTCATCGGCAAGGAGAAACATATTGTGTTCGTGTGCCAGCTTTGTTAATCGAACGATGTCAGAGCAGATTCCGTAGTAGGTCGGGTTGTTTACAAGAATTGCTTTTGCATCCGGATTGGCAAGCACCGCTGCCTCAACATCCTCATACAGCATACCAAGGGGAATCCCCAAACGCTTATCAATTCCCGGATTGAGATAAACAGGAACAGCCCCGCATACAACCAGTGCATTTATCGCACTGCGGTGTACGTTACGGGGCATAATAATTTTATCGCCTGCTTTACAGACAGACATGATCATCGCCTGTACTGCGGCGGTTGTGCCGTTTACAATGAGAAAAGCACTTGCCGCACCAAAGGCTTCCGCGGCAAGTTCCTCGGCTTCCCGAATAACAGAAACCGGATGACAGAGGTTGTCCAGCGG
>DBRO01000109.1:45788-52639 GCA_002306005.1 Ruminococcus sp. UBA1366
ATCAGTAAATATTCATTCCGCTGAAAATTTCGATCATTTCGCGCCTGAGATTGTCCGTAATCATCAGTCGCTGTTTCGGCGGAATTTCATATACATCGCGGTTGAAAAGATAGTTCTGTAATTCAATTTCTTTAATCAGCAGCTTTGTGTGAAAGATATTTGCCTGATAGACGTTCACGTCCACGGCATCGTATCGGGTTAGAGTTTCAGCGGCAAGGTAATCCTGTATGGAAGTAATATTGTGATCGATAAAGAATTTCGTGCCGTTGACATCGCGTGTAAACCCTCGCACGCGGTAATCTATGGTGATGATGTCCGAATCAAAGCTGGATATTAAATAATCCAGCGTATTCAGCGGGGAAATCGTTCCGCAGGTGGAAACATCAATATCCACGCGGAAAGTAGAAATGGAGTTATCCGGATGGGATTCCGGAAAGGTGTGTACCGTAACATGACTTTTGTCCAAATGTCCATGTACACTGCGGTGCTTGTGCGAAAAATCTCCCTGATTGCAGGAAACATCGATACTGCTGTCTGTCAGTTCCTTTTCCGCAATCAGAATATTTACGGAGGCACCCTGCGGTTCGTAATCCTGTTTGGAAATGTTCAGCACACGGGCATCAATCATTTCCGTCACGTTGCAGAGGATTTTCGTAAGCCGTTCGGAATTATATTGCTCGTCAATATAAGCAATATAATCCCTTTGCTCCCTCTCACTTTTTGCATAGCAGACATCATAGATGTTAAAGCTAAGTGTTTTTGTGAGGTTGTTAAAGCCATACAAAGTCAGCTTTTTCTCCAACCCTAACATCACAACCTTTCGTGCAATTACTTTTTTATTTTACCCGGAAAACAAAGGATTCTCCGAATAAAACAAAAACATTGTAGCATAAAAATCCCTCCTTGTATAGCCCTCTTTACATAAATTTAAAAATTTTACGAATGCAATAAATCTGCCCCCGTTTTTTGTCTGTTTCGCTGGAAAAATCCCGGTGCACACTCCCACTCGTACTTGTACAGAAGTCATAAAAAATCGCGTACTTTTTGTAATTCGTGAATAAATCCTTTTGATTCGACAAAATTCTGCATTAGAAAATAATTTGTTCATAATATAATGCTATACTATAAAACAGACAGAATTCGTGTATTTGACTCTCAATTTTTGGACAACACTTTCTGGTAAGACTGAAACACCCGGAAGGTGAATAATGATGGGGGATCCTTTATGACAAATATCAAAAAACGGTTGATTACCCTGGTAGTATCTCTGGTTGTGACTGTGGCGGTCATTATGACGGCAGTGGGTACACTCGCTGTATACTTTGTACTGAAGTCCAATAGCAATGATGAATCACAAGGATTGGCGCACGCCTATGCTTTGGCCATTCAAACTGCCGGCAGTGACTTAAAAGCACAAATGGAACTGGTCGCATCCAATGACATTTTAACCAATCCGGATTCCACCACAGAAGAGAAACTTGCCTATCTGGATGCGAAAACAAAAAGCTCCGGGTTTCTGGATTTTGCAATTGCGGACCCGGACGGCCAAACCACAAATGATACGGATATTTCCGATCGTGAGTATTTTCAGCAGGCGCTGAAAGGCAAAACCTACATATCCAGTCCTGTATTAAGAAAAACAGATGGTAATATCATCATTATGGCGGCAACGCCGTTAAGCGACGGCAATATCCTTTACGGTGCAATCAGCGCGGATTATTTTTCTTCCATTGTAGGAGAGTCCACGTTCCGTGAGAGCGGTAAAGCCTATGTGTTGGATAACACCGGCACGGTTGTTGCGGATAAGGATTTTGATAACGTAGAAGAATTTTATAACGGCATTACTGCTGCGGAAAAGAATGAAAAGCTGGATGATTACGCAGCACTAATCAAAAAGATGATTGCTGGCAAAACGGGTACAGAAGTCATCCGCATTGATGGGGAGAGAACATTAATTTCCTATGAGCCTTTGGGAAATGATGAAGGCTGGTCGGTTGCAGTCAGCGTACCCTATAATGAAATCATCATTAGTTCTTATGAGTCATTGGCCATTATGATTGTGATTCTTATTCTATTTGATGCCATTGCCGTGCTAGTGGGAAGAAGATTTGCCATCAAGATTTCTCGACCGATTGTTGGGGTTTCTGAACGGCTGGATAATCTAGCACAAGGGGATTTACGCACTGCTGCACCTATGTATGCCAGCGGGGATGAAACACAAAAACTTGCGGAAGCATTAAGCAGTACGATTCACAGTATTAATACCTACATTGGGGATATTGATAGTGTGCTTGGAAAAATTGCACAGGGTGACTTAACCGTGCAATCCCAGCAGGAATATGCCGGTGATTTTGCAGCAATCAAAGTTTCTTTGAACACGATTCTGGATTCGTTGAATAATATTTTTATTGAAATTCATATATCCGCACAACAGGTTAATGTGGGTGCACAGCAGGTTTCGGAGGGCGCATCGGTGCTTTCACGCAACGCAACAGAAGAAAGTGCAACGATTGAGGAACTTTCCGCCCAAATTGCCGCCATTACAGACAGCATTACCAAAAATGCGGAAAACGCCAAAACCGCCAAGGAACTTGCCATTAAGACCGTCAAAGACAGCGAAGGCGGCAAGCAGAGTATGAATCAAATGCTGGATGCCATGGATGGAATCAGCCGTTCTTCCGAGCAAATTAAGAGAATCAACAATGTGATTGACGATATTGCATTCCAAACCAATATCCTTGCGCTGAACGCCGCTGTGGAAGCAGCCAGAGCTGGTGCGGCAGGTAAAGGCTTTGCGGTTGTTGCAGATGAAGTCCGCTCTCTTGCAGCTAAGAGCGCGGAGGCAGCCAAGGATACCAACCAACTTGTGGGAGAGTCGTTGGAGGCAGTAGAATTGGGCAAAGCCCGCGCAACGGAAACATCCGCTGCATTGATTGAAATTATTGAAATGATTAACCGCGTGACGGGCCTGATGAAAGATATTTCCGAGGCATCGGACAGTCAGGCAGTTGCAGCAGAACAGATTGATATCGGCATGGGGCAAATTACTGCTACCGTTCAAACCACATCAGCAACGGCGCAGGAAAGTGCTGCGGCTGCGCAGGAACTTTCCGGACAAGCATCCGTCCTCATGGAGCGGATTTCGGAAATGAAACTGCGTGGACAACGTTAACGGATCACCGCTCCCGTCGAAATACTCAAAGCTTCGTAATCACCAAGTGCTTTTCATTTTTATATGCGTAATCATAAGAAAGAACCGCCTTATAGGGGCGGTTTCTTCTTTTTACATGAATCCCGTATCTGACAGGTCCTCTTTGTCTGGTACGGGATTTTTTCTATGAGAAATTGCAAGGAAAAGCGCGAAAAATTGTTTCAAATTTAGGAAATGTATGCTTACAGGATTTTTTGTAACCTACGAATCGCATTTTCGTATCAATATACGATATATCCAACACGATAAATCGCGGATTTTGGTAAAATTAAGGTGAGTATGTCGAAAGGTGTGAGAGTATGACTTCAAAAGATGCAGTTGCAATCCGCATCAACGAACTTTGCCGAGAAAGGGATCTCGCAGTGAATGCACTTGCAAATCTGTCCGGAATGCCGCCGACCACGATTTACAGCATGCTCACAGACCGCAGTATGAATCCCGGTGTTTCTTCAATCAACAAAATCTGTAATGGCTTGGATATCACCCTGCGCGAGTTTTTTTCTTCGCCAATTTTTGATGAGTTGGATCAGGAAATCAAGTAGTACACAAAAGGCCGCCATCTTCGAAAATGGCGGCTTTTTTGTAATGTTATTTGAATCTTTGTTTGGCAATATCCGCAATCAGTTGGGCGGTTTCCTGTATACCAAGCAAGGAACTGTCAATTAAAAGTTGCCGGAAGAACGTTGTATTGTACGCGCAGCCGGTATAGTGCTTGTAGTATTCCTCCCGACTGCGGTCAACCTCATCCACCATCTTCTTTGCCTTAGCTGCGGGAATATTCAGTAAATCCACGCTGTTTTCAATCCGCTTTAGATAGGGCGCATAAATATAACAGCTCAGCACATTCCGGCGTTCCCGCAGTACATAATCGGAACAGCGCCCGATGATGACACAATTTTCGGTTTCAGCAAGCTTTGTGATGATTTCGCTCTGTACTTCGAACATTTTGTCGCGTTTTGCCCCGTTGCCTAAACCGAGCGGGTATGCCATTTTGTGATAACCTTGAATTCCGTTGTCTTCCAGTTCCTGCAAAGTATCCATGCTGGTGTCCATAATTTCCGCCGTTTTTTCAAGAATATCACGGTCGTAATAAGCAAAGCCCAATTGCTTTGCAATTTCTATTCCAATCGGACGTCCTAGACTGCCAAACTGTCTGGAAATTGTAATGACATTTGTTTTCATGAAATATTCATCCTTTCTGCAATTACAGGCTGGCGTAATCAGGATACTAAAAATATTAGTTGAGAGATTTTCACGAATGTATTACACTAGGAAGATAAAAAGCGCTGATTACAGAAAAGCCTGTCATCATTATATCATAATGTTTTCAGAAATGCCACGAAAAGTGCCGTAAAAGAACGAATGAAATTTTCTGCAATCCGTCGTGCGAACTGCACAAGAAGAGATACAAAAATTACTAATTAGAAAAAATAACTTGTGAATAATTATTGACAATCATGGCGGAAGTGTTATAATAGTAATAAATCAGCAGCAAGAATGATGGGATTCATATCCAAGGATCTGCTTACATTTTGCTTCTGTAGGACCTTTATGCAATGATTGCTTGCATACTTAAATAATAAATTTCCAAAACGGAGGTGCTTAGATGCAAAAACAAATGGCGTTCCTGAGCGGTGCAATGATAGCATTTGCTGTCACACTACTGATGGGCGGGCATATCGGTTTCGCACAAACGGCTGTTACAAAGCAATCTGATCCATACAGTGTAAAGGCAGTTGCGATTACTGCAGCACAATCTGCGGAAATTCAAGCGGATACATATAAAGTATATAAAGCCATTCCACGGTGTTTTTCCTCTTCCGATGATGCAGCCTATTACCGCCGCTGGGGAAGAACACAGCTTTTGTTATTGGATGATGGCGCGGACCGAGTTGCAATGTATGATGCGCTTGTACAAGAATGTTCAGATATTTCTGATAAAGATGCGGATCTGTATCAAGGAAAGAGCGTTATTTTAACGCTGGATGTGCAGAATTTGACCCTGACACAAGATGCTGCCGCTGAGGTATTTACAACATTTTGCTGTGAAAATCCGGAGTATTATTGGATAGCAAACGAGGTTTATTACTCCTACAGTAGCGCAGGGGTTGTGGAATTCCAGTTGCTTGCGGCTTCAGAATATGATACTGCGGAAGAACGTGCTGCTACGGATCAGATTGTAGCGCAAGCAGTGCAAGAATATGATACAGCTGTTGCAAATCTTACCACGGATTATGACATTATAAAAGCTGTGCACGACAAGATGATCACAGACATTGATTATCTTTATGATGCTTCCGGTGAGCCTTCTAATAAAAGCTCTGCACATAATATGATTGGTGTTTTCAGTAAAGAAGGCGCGGTTTGTGAGGGCTACGCGAAGGCATATCAGTTCTTGTTGAATCGGTACGGCGTAGCAAATTTGTTTGTGCTTGGATTTGGAAATGGTGGGTATCACGCATGGAATCTCGTCCTTCAAGAAGATGGATATTTTTATTATGTCGATGTCACATGGGATGATTCCAACGGACGCATATATTATTCATATTTTTTAAAGAATGCCGAGGATTTTCTGGAAGACCATACAGTTCAGCGTTCTGATTTAACCGGGATTGACTATTTTTATGCGCTTCCGACAGAAAGAATCAAGCAGAACGATGAGGCAGAATCTCTGGTAAGCATTTCTGGATATCTGCCTACACTAGAATATAACAGTATAGAATTCAGTGGCACAGCAAAAACCCCGACCGTAACAATTTCCGGCTTAACAGAAGGCACGGACTACACCGTTGCATATTCCAACAATACTGCCGTGGGAACGGGCAAAGTAACCATCACGGGCATTGGCAACTACACAGGAACACTAACAATAGACTTTGCGATAAGCGCAAAATCCATCTCCGGCATGACCGCCACGCTTTCTGCGAGTTCCTACACCTATGACGGAAAAGCCAAGAAACCAAGCATTACTCTCAAAAACGGCAGTACTACATTGAAAAACGGCACAGACTACACGGTAACATACAGCAATAACACCAGCGCCGGCACAGCCAAAGTCACCATCAAGGGCAAGGGTAACTACACAGGAACACTTACCAAGACCTTTACCATTAAAAAGGCAACCCTCAGCGTAACTGCAACAGGCAAAACCAAAACCTACGACGGCAAATCCGCAACGATTACGGTAAAAGCACCCTCCGGCGCAACGGTAACCTACAGCAAGGACGGCAAAACCTACTCCAGAACGAAGCCGACCTACACCAAAGCCGGAACGTATAAAATCTACTACAAAGTAACAAAGTCCAACTATAACACAAAAACCGGCTATGCCACCGTGAAAATCAACGCAAAGTCCATCAGCAAATTCAGTGTGAAACTTTCCACCACCAGCTATACTTATGACGGTAAAACGAAAAAGCCCAGCATTACCCTCAAAAATGGCAGTACAACACTGAAAAATGGCACGGATTACACCGTCACTTACAGCAGCAATAAGAACCCCGGCACAGCAAAGGTCACCATCAAGGGCAAGGGTGGCTACACTGGAACCATTACCAAAACCTTTAAGATCGTGTTAAAAACGCCCACCATAAGCGTTTCCAGCGGTACAAAGAAGGCAACTGTAAAGTGGAGTAAAGTC
>DBRO01000085.1:0-3492 GCA_002306005.1 Ruminococcus sp. UBA1366
TGTTTGCTCACATCGCAGCCTTGACTTTGATTGATGGCGACACTGGATTATTTATGAGGACTTCCTATAAATTTTCTTACAATAAGACACATTGCGGCAGGCGCTGCGAAAGGAAGGTAAAAACGAATGGATTTTTCCCTAATTATTGGCTTGGTACTTGGCCTTGGTATGATTATCACCGGATTCCTGATGGAAGATGGCGTCATTGCATCACTATTACAGATTAGCCCTGTTTTAATCGTCATCGGCGGTACCATTGGTGCTGTAGTTTCTTCTTTTGCATTTTCCGATATCGTCAAAGCATTCAAAGCCTTTATGCATTCATTTTCTAAAACAGCAAAAGGTAACCCGGATATGGTCATCAAAAAGCTTTGTGAAATCTCCGATAAGTGCCGGAAAGAAGGAATTCTTTCGCTGGAAAGCTCATTGGATGATCCGGAACTGAAAAAAGACGAATATCTGTTCATGAAGGAAGGCTTAATCTTAATTCTGGACGGCAAGAGCGAAGAAGAACTGGAAGCCACGCTGGATTCCGATATCAAGGCCTTTTCCGTACACAAACAGTTGGAGATTGCAGTATTTGAATCTGCCGGCGGATATTCGCCGACCATGGGTGTGTTGGGTACCGTTATGGCGCTGGTTACGGTGCTTGCAAACATGGGTGATGACCCCGCAGCGCTGGCGCATTCCATTGCGACTGCGTTTATCGCAACCCTGTACGGTGTTGGTTTAGCAAACGTATTATGGCTGCCAATTGCCAATAAAATGAAAACTGATTTAAAACGGCAAAAGCTGCAACGGGAAATGATTTTGGATGGCGTATGCATGATTGCCCGCGGAGAGCCCTCCCGAAATGTGGAAAACCGGCTTTCTCTTTATTGGCAGGCCTTCCCGAAGGGCGCAAAGAAGTACAAGGCGGGTATTGAAAACTAAGGATTCAAAGATTTTTGTTTTAGGATGTGAAAGGGAGTTCGGGTTATGAGTAAACGCCGAAGCCATGAGGAAGAACAAGAAAAGGACACCAGCGAACGGTGGATGCTGACGTATTCCGATTTGATTACGCTGTTGCTTGCGCTGTTCATTATTTTATACACCATCAGTACGACCGACCTGCAAAAAATGCAGGCGTTGTCTCAGGGATTGAGTCAGGCATTTAATAATGATGATGCCTCCGTCAATATGGGCGGCTCCGGAAGCGGAAATTTGATTGATGATGAAGACGCCTCCTCGCTGGACAGCAGCGACGATTCCGACAACGGCAATGTCCGGAATCAAGCACTGGATTTGATTTTTAATGAAATTACAGAGTACATAAAAACAAATGATTTGCAAGAGGTCATTGATGTAGAAAACTACGGGACTTACGTTAAAATTGTACTGCGCGATACCATTTTATTTGAACCGGATAGCCCCGTTATGCTGGATGAAAGCAAACCGATTCTTTCAGAAATCGAAAAAGTACTGGTAAAAGTTTATGATGATATCGGGCATATTACCATTACCGGTTACACTGCCGATGTCAGCAATCAAGGCAAATACAGCACGGAATTTGACTGGACGCTTTCCACCAACCGCGCGCTGACGGTGCTGAATTACCTGAACACACTGGGCATTGCACAGGATAAGTTTTCTGTGGAAGGCCGCTCCCACTACGAGGCAGTCGCCTCCAACGACACCGAAGAAGGACGCAAAAAAAACCGCCGTGTGGAGTTCGTCATTACCTCTGAATATTCTATTAATTAAAATAAAGCTGTTGCACTAACTGCAACAGCTTTATTTGTAGATAAACCCTTTGTAAGGGAGCTTTGCCCGCACCCGCCACATAAATATTTTCCTGAGAAAAAATTTTTAGCCTTAGTTGCACGTTTGCGTGCAACTTTTACGGTTAATCACCGGTATGATAGAACATCACAAAGCGAAAATCCTTTTTCGGTAATAATATTGATTTTCAGCGCCTTTTATCCCTTGGTAGAAAGATACTGTCCGGCGGCTTTTTCCACAGCCAGCGCTCCGGCGATTGCCAGCGCCGCCTTGCCCAAATCAAAAGGAATGAACGGCACCACGCAAGTCATTAGCGCTTGTTTGAGTCCGGTTCCCATCATTGCCATAAACCAAACACTGCCGAGCGCATAGCAAATCAGCAGTGCCGCCAGCATCCCGCACCCCAGCGAAAGAAGATTCCGCTTACCAAAAAGCTTTACGCTGAGCGCAACCACAAATGCCATAAAAGGATAGGCAAGCAAAAAGCCGCCGGTCGGACCGGCAAAAACGCTTAATCCGGCTTTGTAATTGGAAAACACCTGCAAGCCAGCCAGTCCCAACAGCAAATACACCACCACAGAAAGCGGTGCGGTTTTTACGGAAAGCAACGCTCCCGTGAGCAGAACACCCAGTACCCCCAGCGTAATCGGCACCGCGCCAATATTAATGCTGTGCGGCGAAATCACACAAAGAATTGCAGCAAACATTGCCGTATGTACCATGTCGCGAATGGTTAAATTCAGTTTCATATTAATCACCTTTCTTTTAATCGTTTGCGGCGCGCACCCGTACTTCTCCGCTGGAAACCGCCTCTGTCGTGCCATCTTCATACCGCACAACCAGCCGCGCATTTTCGTCCACCGAAAGCGCCAAAGCTTGCCGTTCACCCTTTGCGGAAACCACCACCACACGCCTGCCCGGCAAAAACGACCTGCGCCGGTATTCGTCCAGAATTCCCGCCGCACGGAAATCATCTCCAAAGCGCGCCAGCTCGTTTAAAATCGCAGCAGCAGTTCGGTTACGGATATTCGGCTCTGTGCGGGAAAACGCCCCGCCCGCATTGCCTGCCTCCGGCGGAAAGCCACCCGCCGGCTCGTATAGATTCAGCCCAATGCCCAGCACGGCATAATCCAGCCCGCCGCTTTCAAAATCCACCGCCGCCTCTGTCAGAATCCCGCAGATTTTCTTTTCGCCGACAAACACATCATTCACCCATTTTACCTGTGCGTTCGCGCTTGAGTTTATGCTTTCCACCGCCGTACAAACCGCAACTGCCGCCGATGTTGTAATAAACAGCGCATCCGCCAAAGGCATCTTCGGCCGCAGCAGCACCGAAAGATAAATTCCCGTGCCGTCCGGCGAATAAAACGGCCTGCCCATGCGCCCCCTGCCTTGGGTTTGTTCTGCCGCACATAATACACTGCCTGCCGGCGCACCCTGCTGTGCGCGGGTTTTCAACTCCGCATTGGTGGAAACCACCTGCGGACGGACTTCCACCTGAAAACGGCTTTTTGCGGAATTTTCCAGCAATCCGGTCACCCCCGCGGCGGAAAAATTGGATTCCCCCGCGCCCAGCCGATACCCACGGCTCGGAACGGATTCAATCTCCATACGCGCCCGCAGTGCGCTGATTGCCTTCCACACCGCCGCACGGGATACCCCTGCGCGGCGGGCAAGTTCCTCTCCCGATACGAACGCGCCGCGCTGTTTTTCCAGCTCGCTTAGGATTTT
>DBRO01000085.1:3539-3715 GCA_002306005.1 Ruminococcus sp. UBA1366
ATGACATCGGCAACGTCCTCACAGCTGTCCAGTACATTTTCCATAGTGTCAAGAATATTCTTCCACTTAATGATTTCCTTCGCGTCATTTTCCTTCGCGAACAGTTCCCGCAAGCCGTTTTGATAAATCTTGTCGCCGTCTTCCTCAATGTGGTTGATTTCCACCAAAAACTCCGA
>DBRO01000085.1:3801-7605 GCA_002306005.1 Ruminococcus sp. UBA1366
ATGGTGCTTTCAATGCAGCGTGCGGTTTCCAGAATATCCTCCCGCTCAATCGGTGTAATAAATGAGCGGTTTAGGTGAGAATACACAATGTGGTACAGCTCGTCCGCCTGATTTTCAATCCGATGGATTTCCTCTTTTTTTGCATTAAAATCCGCCGCACTGCCGCTGAGCATTTCATCCAGCTTTAGTGCCGCCTCGTTGCAAAGCTTTGCCGCATCCACGAACAAATCAAAATAATTTACATCCTTCTTTTTCATGAAGTCAACCCTTTCAGCGCGGAATTCCGCCGCATCTTCGTTTCAAGAAAAGCATTATAAAATTAGTATAAACAGCTTTGCCATCAAAAAGGCAATCAGCCCGCATCCCGGGAAAGTCAGAATCCATGCCGTCAGCATATCCTTCACAACGCCCCAGTTTACTGCGGAAAGCCGCCGGGAAGCGCCAACACCCATAATCGCAGTGGTTTTTGTGTGCGTGGTACTCACGGGAATGCCAAATACAGAGCTGAACAGCAGGCACAAGGAAGCCGCCGCATCCGCCGAAAATCCCTGATAGCGCTGTAATTTTACCATATCCATGCCCACGGTTTTGATGATTTTATAACCGCCAACAGAAGTACCAAGTCCCATCACCGTAGAGCAGAGTACAATCAGCCCAATCGGTATTACAAACGTGCCATTCTTTGTCGTGACCATGTTTGGATCATACAGATAAATCCCGAGCAGGAACGTTCCCATAAACTTTTGCCCGTCCTGCGCACCGTGCATGAAAGACATCGCCATCGCACCGAAAATCTGGGCAATGCCAAATCCTTTTTCAGCACTTCTGCGCTTCATCCTATGGAACAGGAACTCAATCAGCTTTGTAGTAAGATAGCCCATGAAAAAGCCAAGCACCAATGAAATTCCCAACCCGATAATGACCTTTTCCCACTCCGAACCGCTTACAGAATCAACGCCGCCATAAGCGAGCGCGCCACCCGTAACACCGGCAATCAGCGCATGGCTTTCGCTGGTAGGTATGCCAAAATACCATGCCACAACCGCCCAAAGCACAATCGCAAACATCGTTGCCGCAAAAACAATCAGTGCCATCTTCTGATTTTCCGGCGTGGAAGTATCGAATTCCACAATGTTGCTCATGGTATTTGCAACCTGCGGCGCTAAAAGCGTCATCACCAAAGCTCCCAGAAAATTAAACACAACCGCCATTTTTACTGCGGTACCCGGGTTTAGCACCCGAGTTGAAACCACCGTTGCAATCGCATTGGGGGCATCTGTCCAGCCGTTGACAAAAATGACACCCAGCATCAGGACAACCACAATTACCAGAATGGTCAAAAACTCACGTCCTTTGTTGCCGCCCAAAAAAACGCATCAGGCGGTTACGCACATCGCGCGCTATTTGTTTTCGTTGTCTTTCTTTTTACCGGTTACTTTCGCAAGAATCGTAATTGCCGCCATCAGCAAAAGCATCACGACAAACACGCCGCCCATACCAAGGCCCATTACTTCCAGCGAATCCATGAAATTTGCAAATGCCGTATCCCAGCTATAATTTTCAAACATTGTAATCCCAGCTTTCTCTCATTACAGTAACGTCGGAACGATTGCAAGAATCAGTCCGCCGACAACAACCGAGCCGATCTGTCCGGCAACGTTTGCACCAACCGCATGCATAAGCAAATGGTTCTGGCTGTCCTCTTTAATGCCCATTTTCTGCACAACACGTGCGGACATCGGGAACGCCGAAATGCCTGCCGCGCCCACCATCGGGTTGATTTTGTTCTTCAAGAACAGGTTCATCAGCTTTGCAAACAACACACCGGAAATCGAGTCAAACACAAAGGCGAACAGTCCCAAGCCCATAATCAGCAGGGTTTCCCAGCGTAGGAATTCTGCCGCCTGCATTTTAAATGCAATCGTAATGCCCAAAAACAGCGTTACCAAATTTGCCAGTGAAGTCTGTGCCGTCTGCGAAAGGCTTTCCAGCCTGCCGCACTCCCGAATCAAATTACCGAACATCAGGAAACCAACCAGCGCAACGGAAGCCGGTGCAACCAGTCCCGCAATAATCGTCACGATAATGGGGAAGAGGATTCTTGTTGTTTTGGAAACATTCTTCGGATTGTAGGTCATGCGGATTTTACGGTCTTTTTTGGTTGTGGCAAGCTTAATGGCAAACGGCTGAATAATCGGCACCAAAGCCATATACGAGTACGCCGCCACGGCAATTGCCGAAATATAAGCACTGCCAAAGGTCTGCGAAACCAAAATGGAGGTCGGACCGTCCGCCGCGCCGATGATACCAATGGACGCTGCGTCCCGCAAATCAAATCCCAGCAGGGTTGCCAGAGAAAAGGTCATAAAAATACCGAACTGAGCAGCCGCGCCGAACAAAAGCATACGCGGGTTGGACAGAACGGGTCCAAAATCAATCATCGCGCCGATACCGATGAACAAAAACAGCGGCAGCGCTTCTGATACTTCAATTCCCTTATCAAATAACCATTCAATAATACCGGTGACCTCACCCAGCGCATCGCTGTGCTGTGTAAGCACGCCGGAAACCGGCAGGTTCACCAAAATTGCGCCGAAGCCCATCGGCAGCAGCAATGTGGGTTCCATATCCTTTTTTACTGCAAGATAAATCAAAAGACCGCCGATGACCATCATCACGAGCTGCATGAGAAAGTCTTTCGGCTCTAAACCGGAATAAGTGCTCAAAAATGCATCCACGTTACTTCAACTCCATCTAAATTTTATCGAAGCAGGCAAGCTTTGCCTGTTCTTGCCAAGTAAAACGCGCATAAAATTCCTGTCAATTTCGTAAACATATTTATTATAGCGGATTGGACAACCAATGTCAAGAAAAGAATTATGAAATCAAATAAAATATGCGGGGGCTCTTCTGTGCAAATTGCGGTAAAATCCCGTAAAAGACGATTTCAACTCTTTACAAGCGCGCAAATCTATGTTAAACTATTCATGTTTTCCAAAAATAGATTTTCAACATAGAAAGGGACTACCATGAAAAAGAAAAGATCACTGCTTGTCGCATTAAAAGGCTTCCTCGTGGGATCCTCCATGCTGGTGCCGGGGGTTTCCGGCGGAACCATGGCTTTGATTCTCGGCATTTACAATGATTTAATTCACGCCGTCAATGCGTTTTTTAAAGAATTTAAAAAAAGCATTCTGCTCCTTGGCGTTTTCTGCCTTGGCGCGGGACTGGGCTTTTTAAGCTTTGCGCGGGCGATTGATGCCGCGCTGACGAATTTTCCAAACCCAACAAAATACTTTTTTATCGGCACGATTCTCGGCGGCCTACCCTTGCTTTTTCGCGAATCGAAAGTGGACAAAACAAAAAAATCCGATGTGATTCTTGCCCTGCTTTGCTTTGCGGCGGGGCTTGCCATCATCATCGGCATCAACAAAATTCCACGCGGATTGTTTACTTTTAACGGAGATTTGTCCCTGTCGTCCATTCTGCTCCAGCTTGCCGCCGGCATTATCATTGCCGTGGCGCTGGTTCTGCCCGGCATCAGCACCTCCAATATGCTGTATGTTTTGGGCATTTACGAATTTTTCCTTGCCGCACTGAAAAATCCGCTCGATAATCTCGGCTTTTTTGCCTCGCTGGGCATTTTTACGGTGATCGGCGTATTTCTTACAACGGGCATTTTGGAATTTTGCATGACGCGCTTCCCAAAACAAACCTATTTTATCATCATTGGTTTTGTTGCCGGTTCGGTGAAAATGATTGAGCCGGGCATTCCGCACGGCTGGGAAATCCCCGTGTGCGTGG
>DBRO01000049.1 GCA_002306005.1 Ruminococcus sp. UBA1366
TGCAATCCGCGCCTTCATACCGGCAATGTCAAGAATCCCATACGCGAATCCTTTTTTCACCAGTTCAGCAGGCAAGTACTCGTCATATTTCTCGAATAAAGGCACTTCGCGCGGATAAACCAACTCCAGCGGGTCAAAATCCCGGCCGGCTTCCTCGGCAAGCACGGCAAAAAACTCCTCCGGTGCGGCTTTCATCGTAAACTGAATAAAATACGGGCGGGAGGAATCCAACCCCTTTAGCCCCAGCCGCGCTGCGCACCGCAATTTTAAAAACCGTTCCAGCGCCAAAAACGCATAGGTCCCAAGCCATGGAAACAAGCACCACAAATCCCCGCCCAAACAAATCAGCGGCTGTTCGGTTAAGCCAGAACTGCGCACCATGCGGCGGGTTTCATCCAGCCTTGCGACGGCGTTTTTCATCAGATACGGGTAACTCTTGTCCTGCCGCAGAACCTCCCGCATTTTCTCTAAAATCCGCGTGTGGATATCCCCCGGACAAAGCCCAAAAAACGCCGGAACCTTTCCCTTTACCTGCTCGCAGTAAACCAAATGCTTTTTGTGGTCCACTTCCTCCACCACCCATACATGGCCGGCAATCGCAATTTTATCTCCCGGCGGAGGCGGCTTTACCAGCGTGCCCAGTTCGTGCGAACTACACCGCACCGTGTATTCTTCGTTTTCCTGAAACACCGCATAAAATTTGAACGAATTGGTCACCCGTTCTCCGGCAAGTCCCACAATCAGTCCGCCCGTTTCCGTACGCTGAATGTGATCGATAGAAAGCAAATGCCGCAGCAGGGTTTTATAATCCTCCTGCGTAATCCGGTAGAAAACGCTCAGCCCCAGCACACGGGTGGCAAGGGCGGCAGGCGTCATTTCCCCGCAGGAGGCAAGCGTGCTCATCGTCTGATGATAAAGCAGGCTGAACGGCAGGCGGTCAAGCTTGGGCGGTTCCACCCAGCGTTCTTCTAAATATAACTGTACCAGCGCAATACCCTGTACCAGCTTCCACGGAACCGCCGCCGGCAGCATTGCCCGTGGCTCGGGCAAGTCCTCCCGCATGACAAACCACATTTCCGGCGGTAAATCCCGCCTGCCCGTGCGCCCCATGCGCTGTAAAAACGATGAAACCGTTGCCGGTGCATCAATCTGAAAGGCGCGTTCCAACCGTCCAATGTCAATGCCTAGTTCCAGCGTTGCTGTGGTTACCGTAGTTTGGAACTGCTCCTCGTCCTTCATTACCGCCTCGGCGGTTTCCCGATAAGCGGTGGAGAGATTCCCGTGATGAATCAAAAAGCGGTCAGGCTCGTTCTTTGCCTCGCAATACTGGCGCAAAGTGGTTGTCACCGCCTCGCATTCCTCGCGGCTGTTCACAAACACCAAACATTTCTTCCCGCGGGTGTGTTCAAAAATATAGCCAATCCCCGGGTCGGCGTGTTCCGGCGCTTGGTCGGTAGGTTCTTCCTGCAAGGGAAGTGCCGCCGGATTCTCCCCCGCACTTTCGCCCGCCTGCGTATCGGAAACAAAAAAATGCTCCATAGAAAGCCGCCAGCGGATGCCCTTTGCTTCAATTTTCGGGATAAACGTTTTGCGTGCTGTGCCTTGCGCTAAAAAATTCCCCGCGCTTTCTAAATCCCCGATGGTGGCGGAAAGCCCGATTCTGCGCGGGTTCACCCCCGCAAGCTTGGACAGCCGTTCAATCAGGCAAATCGTCTGCCCGCCACGGTCGCCCCGCATCAGCGAATGCACCTCGTCAATCACAATAAAGCGCAAATCTCCAAACAGCTTGCTGATCGCCGAATGCCGGTGCAGGAGCATTGCCTCCAACGATTCCGGCGTAATCTGCAAAATGCCGGAGGGGTTTTTCAGCATTTTGTTTTTATGGCTCTGCGAAACATCCCCATGCCAGTGCCAGACGGGAATTTCCGCCTCGGCGCACAGGTCGTTTAAGCGCATAAACTGGTCGTTAATCAGCGCCTTGAGCGGCCCAATGTAAATCGCCCCCACGCTTTTTGGCATATCCTCGGTAAACAACGTGAGAATCGGAAAAAACGCCGCCTCCGTTTTTCCGGAAGCGGTGGACGCGGCAAGCAAAACATGGTCGTCCGTATGAAAAATCGCATCGCCGGCGGCAACCTGCACCGCACGCAGGCTTTCCCAGTTGTTTTGATAGATGAAATCCTGCACAAACGGCGCGTAGCGTTCAAAAATTCCCATATACCCGTCCTTTACAGCTCAAATTCCGCAAATTCCTCCACGGCGGGTTCGCCGCCCTCGGGTTGAGAAACCGCATAAGAAAATTGGTCGGAATGCAAAAGCTCCGTTACGTTCAGCGCGGGATTCTGGTAGGAAAGATTGAGCAGTTCGATATAATCCCGGATGACCTCACGCGGAGTAATATTCGTATCCGCGCCGATCCGCCCAAATTCAATTTTGATAAACGTTACAAAATCCTCCTGCGAAAGCCGCGGGGTATACGCATACAACTGTGCATGAATATCCGTCAGCTTTTCTACCAGCACCAGCATTTCCTCCGCCGTCAGTGGCATAAGCCGGATGACCGGCGCCAGCATATCCCGCGCACCTGCCGTGCCAAACCGTCCCTCCGCCAAGCGGGAGCGCAACGCTTCATAACTGTAAATGCCTCTGCGGGTATCCTCCACGCACTGCGGCGTGCCGCCCATGAAAATTCCCATGTACTGCGCCTTGCCCTGCAAGGTATCGTTGTACATCGTCAGAATTTTTTCATAATTATACTGGCGGGTAATGCTGTTCGGCAGTTTGTATAAATTCACCAGCTCATCAATAAAAATCAAAAAGCCGCCGTAACCTGCCTGCTGAAAGAATCTCGCAAAGAGTTTCAAATATTCATACCAATCCTCATCCGTGATGATGATATTGACACCCAGTTCCGCTTTTGCCTCGGTTTTCGTGCCATATTCCCCACGAAACCACTTTACAACCTTTGCTTTGCTCTCATCATCACCCGTAAGATAGGCATGATAATACATCGTCAGCAGCCGGGCAAAATCAAACCCGTGCACCATCTCGCTCAGATCGTTCACCACGGCGAAAATCTTCTGCTCCACCAGCTTGCCAAACGCAGGAGAATCCAACTCCAATCCACTTTCCGCAACGGTTTGCGTCTGCACGGAACTAATCCAGCGGTCGAGAATCAACGTCAGCGCGCCGCCCTCCGGACGGGTTTTCGTGGACAGATTGCGAATCAGCTCTTTGTAGGTCGCAAGTCCCTGTCCTTTGGTTCCTTGCAAACGGCGCTCCGGTGATAAATCCGCATCCGCCGTCACAAAATTGCGATCCATCACATAATTGCGCATGGTTTGAATTAAAAAGCTTTTTCCGCTGCCGTACTTGCCTACAATAAACCGGAACGCCGCGCCGCCGTCCGCAATAATATCCACATCATGCACCAGCGCTTGAATTTCAATCTGCCTGCCCACCGTAATATACGGCAGCCCCACACGCGGAACCACGCCGCCCTTGAGCGAATTCATCACTGCGGAGGCAATCCGCTTTGGAATCTTCATTCCTGCAACAATCCTTTCAGTTCTACCGTATAATCCTCTAAAATCACGGGTGTGTCGCCCTCAAACACAATTGGCGTGTCGCCAAACATTTCATACAGCTTGTCGTTCATCCCATCCGCCACCACGCTCAAAATCAAATGCCGTTCCCGCAATAGCGCAGCATAATCTTTCCCAAAAAGCAAGCACCGCAGCAGTTCTTTTTCTGTTTCGTCCAGCCCGCACCCTGGCGATTCCGCCGACTGTATGGGAACAACCGGCGGATTGCATACAGTTGTGCGTTCCGACAGTTCCGATTCTTCCTCCACAATCAGCAAATCCCGTGTGGTTTCTGCCGCCTTGCGAATTTCCCCAAGTTGAGACAAATCCAAATGGACAATGCGTTTTTCCTGTGCTTTCCGGCGGTCGAGCTGTAACTGGATTACGCCCTCAATCTGTTTCTGCATTTGTTTTGTGGGTATCTCCGCCTTAATCTGACGTGCAAAGCCATAACGCTCCCGCATTTGTGCATCAATTATTTTCAGAAGCTTGCCCAGTTCCTTACTGTTTGTACGGTCCCCATAATATTTTTCGCAGTACCATCTCCGTTGGATGCAATAATACCGATGCACTGCATTCAATTCATAAACATAATCGTCATATTTTCGGGTGTAAAACACCACTGCATTTTGAAACATCGGGTGATAATACCCCGTCCGATAACCAAACAGCTTCTCAAAATAGGTTTTCTTCCGATTCTTTGCGGCATACGCAGATTGCGCACGATATACCCCGCATACAACCTGACGATAATCCTCCGGATAGGCTTTATAGAATGCAGATCTTTCCGCATGATAAGAGGACAACGCACAGATTGCATCAAACAGTTCCTGATCATCCTCCGGAATGTCTTTCAGCTTAATCAGCGCCCGATCATAGGCCATGTCCGCAGAATCGTCCACCAGCGCCGGATCCAACCCGTAATAGGCCAAAAAATCCAAACGCCACGTAGTTAGTACACGGCAGACGGAAGCATACTGCGTATTTTCATTTTCATAAGCCTCTATCAGCTTTCCCAGAGCGGCATACCCCTCCTCAGGCGATGCCACACCGATCAGATGCACCAGTTCCTGCGCATATAAATACAGATAGGAACTCGTTGTCGGTGCAATCTCCCCGCGGCGATATTGCGTTCTCCATGTAAAATATCCGCGCAGCAAATGCACGTTTAAATCCTGATAGGTCAGATAGCACCAATACAACTCCCCGTGATACGGGCAATCATCCTCATACCACTCCATCTGTTTTGCTTGCCGGTAAAACAGCGCTTCCTTGGAATCCTTGAACGGATTAAACGCCTTTTTTTGCGCTTCTAGTTCGCGAATCGGCTTTGGAACATAGTTCGACATCTTGTTTGCCGGCTTTAACACCGGCTCGTCCGAATACGCACTTTTTGTCCCGGGTTTTTCTCGAAGCGCAGCCTCTATAATCTGTAGGAACTGGTCTATTTTAGTCATATTGCACTTCCTTTCCGTTCAAAAAAACAAGCGAAATCGCACGAATGTTCCTAACAAATTCAGTATAGCACATCCCAAAGTCCTTGTCAATTTATTTGCATGAAATCACAAAAAACTGCCGGAATTGCTCCGACAGTTCTCCCCAAACTCTGCTCAATTTTTAGCATGATATATCCAAGCTGCATTAACATGTACAAAAACGGCTTTTCATGCGGCGCAAGTTCCGCCGGAACCATAATACCGGTTTGCGCAGCTGCGGATGATTCCCCCAAAACGCTGCGTACATCCGCAGTGCCGGATGCCGCACCGAAAGCAATCGTTCTTTCCGGTAAAGGCCCTCCACGACCGCAATCACAGCAGATTTTTCAACATACTCCGGTTGTGTTTGATTGTCGCCGCAAATCAGCAAAAGCTCGCCCAGATCGTCCAAGACCCGATGCAGTACATACCCACGGCTGTTGTGATACAGCACAATATCCCCCCGCCGAATGCTGCCGGACGCTCTGCGAATGAGCACCGTATCCAGTTCCGGACGAATCAACGGCAGCATACTGCCTCCCTTGGGGGAAATCACGCACACTTCTTTTTCTTGCAATAAATCTTCAATTTTCATCTGTCAACTCCGCGGAAACCACTTTCTCAACGAAAGCATCCGCATCCTCCTTTGCTTTGTTCTCGGAAATGCCATATCTATTTTTCAGCAAATCCGTCAGTTCTTCGGGTTCGCACCCTTGCACAAGCTGTTCCCATAGCAACGCGCCCGTTTGGTTTAAGGTAACCACCCCGTTAAATTGCGCTGTTGCCGTGCCGGTTGCCACAACCACATAGCTATCCGCAACCTGTCGAAGCATAAACCCTTTTTTTATTTTCATGAACCGCTCCTTTCCGCCTTTTGTTCCTACTACAATTTTTCTTTATTTCTATCTGCCTCCGGTTTCATCGCACCATAGGCAGTTCTTACCGCGTCTTTGGAAATATCACAATCAAGACGATATACCGCTCCTTGGCAAAACAACCGATCCATGATTGTTAACAGTTGCTCTGCCTTCTCTGCGGGAATCCCTCGCACAGTCTGTTTATAAAACAGCGGGATTACTTCCCTGGAAGAAATTCGCGTAATGCTGTTTCTCAGCGCCCGCCGAAGAAATGCAATTCCCGCCAACGGAACCCGCTCGTTTCTGCTGATATCATACTTACCGGAAAACGGCGTGCCATAAACATAAAACTGTCCGTTCTCCCATCGGATTGCCGGTTTGTCATCATTGAAAATATACGTATTCTCCCGTCCAAAGGTTTCCTGCCACAGCTGTGTGTGCGTGGATTTTCCCGTGCCGGAATCCGCTGAAAACAAATACGCCTGTCCTTCGTACACCACTGCGGAAGCATGGAGCATACAGCCCTCAAATGCAAGCAATTCCTGATAGAATGCGCTTCCTACCAAAAGATACTCCACCTGTTCGGGCAGCAAGTGCTGATTTTCCTCCCAAGTCTGCCGGATTACCTACTCCGGAATATGAATCCGGATTTTCGGATTCCGCTGCACCGTCCGATATTGCATTGACTGGCGTTCCAGTCTTTCATACCGCGGCGTATACTCCGTAACAAGATTTGCTATTTGATAAAATCCCATACCAGCTTCCTTTTATCTTAAGATTGCCCGCGCCACTCTATGGTTTCACCACGCTGATGGACCAGCCATCGTCATCCGTCTCAACGGTCTGCTCCGTTTCGGTGTCTTCTGTTGTCGTTGTCGGTTTTGGGGTTGTTGTTCTCTTTGTCGTGGTTGTGGATTTCTTTGTTGTAGTAGTCGTTTTCTTTGGTGTGGTAGTGGATTTCTTTGTCGTGGTCGTTGCCTTATTTGGCTCGGTGGTTGTTTGCTTTGTCACCGTGGATTTCTTTGTCGTGGTCGTTTTCTTTGTGGTCGTATCCTCCTCGTCAGTGGTTTGATAAGTACGTCGCGTTGTAGTGGTTTCTTCCTCCCATGGGGATTCCTCCGTCTGGCTTTCCGTGCTTTCCACGTCCTCTGTCGTTGTATTTTGTTCTGCGTTTGTGGTATCCTCATCCGTGGTACCGGAAGGCGTTGTCGTCGTCTGGGTTGTCAACATTGAATCCGGTGCTGTTGTGGTGGTTGCCACAGTACTGGTGTTTGTATTCGTAATCGTATGTGCGTCCGGATCAAAAGGCACGCCGCCCTCCTCCTGCTCCTGACAGCCACCCAGTATGACAGCAGCGGCCACGCAAGGCAGTATGAATCTCATCCACTTCATAATTTATCAGACACTGCGCCCGCAGCATCTTCCTCCTTTCGGATGTTGGTTTTCTCATTTCCACACATAACAGCGCATGGCAAACGGACTCTATTTTATTATAACATATTCCCGTAATTTGTCTACTAAAAAATCAAATTTTGATGAAATCTCCAGAAAAGCGACGGGGAATTCGTGCATTTTATTGATAACATATGCAATTCTGCTTGGTAATATTTCAATTAATTTTATAAACGCTTGCATTTGTGGATTTGTAAATTTTTTATACCCCTCTCAATTGCAACGAACAAATCCTTCTCCAGCCTCAATTCTTCCACGCAAAAACGGCAGACTGTATGCAGTCCGCCGTTTTTGCTGATGACCTCATCGTCACCGTTCTTTCCCCAATTCCTTGATAATGCTTACAAAGCTGTCCACATCATTGAAATCCTTATACACGGATGCAAACCGCACATATGCCACAAGATCGAGCTTTTTCAGCCCCGCAAGTGCCATATCACCGATCTCGCTTGTAGTGGTCTGATTTACCATCGCATTCGCATAGTAATTTTCAATATCATCCACCAATGCGCTCAACGCATCCAACCCAACCGGACGCTTTTTCACAGCGGTTGTCAAACCCTTGATCAGCTTTTGTCTGTCAAATGGTTCAAAACTGCCGTCTTTCTTATACACCATCAAAAGCGGCTTTTCAACGACCTCATAGGTTGTGAACCGTTTGCCGCAGCTGGTGCATTCACGACGTCTCCTCTTTTTCTCGTCACTGGGACGAGAATCAATTACTTTTGTATCTTCATAACCGCAGAACGGACATCTCATACCGATTCTTCCTTTCAGCCGCTTGACAACTCCTTGTATAACCGCAGTTCTTCTTTCGCCGCGTATTCTCCGGAGTTTTAAAAACTCACTGTCAGTATAGCATATCGGGCGCAAAATTGCAAGTGCCTGTCCCGGTTATTGGCTGTATTTCTCTGTAATAAAATCCTGCGCGACTTCTGCCAAACTGATCGGTGTTACCATGTACAGCCGAACCAGTTCATACAGTTCCTGCGCATACGCCAGATTTGGAGTAATATCCGCCAATTCAGCATATTCTTGTTTGCCGAACAACGAACAGCACACGCGGATCCCATAGGTAGTACCGCCCTGATCTTCTCCGTCCTCCAACTGTTGCTGCGTCAGAAAATAAGATAATTTCCCGTCCGCAAGTTCCTCCGTATGAAG
>DBRO01000068.1 GCA_002306005.1 Ruminococcus sp. UBA1366
AATGTACTTAAAGAGCTGCGGAACCAGCAGAGCTGCCAGGATACCGATAATCGCAATAACTACGATCAGCTCAACTAGGGTAAAACCCTTTCTTGACTTCTTCATCAGAAATCCCTCCAATAAATTTTTATAAAAAGCGCTGCGGTGGTTCCGCTCGCGTTTTTCCTATTTGTTTCGGATTTGTGAACGATGCCCTGTGTTTCTTCGTCCCTTATCCTGTATTTTTATTATAGTCACTCCGGTTATAAATGTCAATCAAATTTGTCTATTTGTAACCACGCTGTAATTATTTCTGTCTTTTTGATAGTTTTGCATTCAGATTTTGATTGTTTTTATACAACATGCACAACACTTAGTTACAGCGAAAACATTTTATTCACATTAAGTTAAACATTCTAATCAACGTGTTAAATTTTGCTTAATTATATGTTTTTACTATTTATATGAAGTGCGTGTTTTCAGAAAACGCACATATTTCGCCGCTGTTTTCGTCAAACAACGCCCAATCTTAGTTCGCAGCAAGGAAACGACGCAGTTCCTGCGGATTAATACACTTGTCATAGGCGGTTTCCAGCGAGATCACTTTTTCTTTCACCAGCCGTGCCAGTTCCTGATCCATCGTCTGCATGCCAAATTGCTTACCGGTCTGCATAGACGAATTAATCAAATGTACTTTGTCGTCCCGAATCATGGCTTTTACGGAATCCGTCGCGTTGAGGATTTCGCAGCAAGCCACGCGCTTGAGGTTATCCAGCGTGGGACAAAGCGTTTGCGTACAAATTCCNNACGGTCGATGGTGGATGCCGCATCCGTGGTGTGCAGGGTACTCATCACAAGGTGTCCGGTTTCTGCCGCGGTGATGGCGGCTTCAATCGTTTCGTAGTCACGCATTTCTCCCACGAGAATCACGTCAGGGTCTTCACGCAAGGCAGCACGCAGCGCCATGGAAAAGCTTGGTACGTCCTGCCCGATTTCACGCTGATTCACCATGCAGCGCTTATGACCATGCATATACTCAATCGGGTCTTCCACCGTGATAATATGTACAGATTTGTTTACATTTACATGATCCACCATTGCCGCAAGCGTGGTAGATTTACCGGAACCGGTCGGGCCGGTTACCAGCACCAGTCCTCTGGGCCGCATGGCGAAATCCGCCAGCACCGAAGGAAGATTTAAATCCGCAAGCGTAGGAATATCATTTCTCAATAAACGCAGGGCAATCGCGGTATTTCCGCGCTGCCGGTACACGTTCACTCTGTGCCGGAAACCACGGCGCGAAACATAGGTGAAGTCCGTATCAATGTGTTCTTTAATCTGCTTTTTCTGCTCCTCCGTACACATCGCATCGCATAACCGCAGAATATCAATCTCCGTCATTTCGTGATAGGTTGAAAGTTTTCTCAGCGTACCGCCCTGCCTCACAATCGGCTGAATAGAAACGGTAAAATGCAAGTCGGAACACCCAAGCGCCCGTGCCTCATCCAGAATCTTATCAATATCAATCGTCGCCATACTCTACTATCCTTTCTGTTTGAAATGCCTTGATTTTCCGTAGCAAATTTATACTGCATACGTTACGCGGACTAGTTCGCTCATGGTTGTTTTCCCCTGCTGCACCAGTTCGGAAACGTTATCGCGAAGGAGTTTGGTGCCTTCCTGTTTGGCAAGCTTTTCAATCTGGTCGGCTTTCGCGCCCGAAGCAATTAAAGAACCCATATCCGGCGTGGACAGCAAAATTTCATGAATTGCGGTTCTGCCGCGGTAACCGGTGTTGTTGCAATCCGGACAGCCCACCGCATCATAAATAGTAATGCTGTGGTCAATGCCCATCAGTTCATTTTCCTCCGGCGTGGACATTCTCGGCCGTTTACAATGCGGGCAAACAACTTTGGTCAGTCTTTGCGCCACAACGCCAATCAGCGAGGTTGCCACCATGTATGCCGGCACGCCCATATCCACCAATCTGGTGATAGTGGAAGCGGCATCGTTGGTATGCAAGGTAGAAAGCACAAGGTGTCCGGTGATAGCGGCACGGATGGCGATTTCCGCTGTTTCCTGGTCACGCATCTCACCGATCATCACGATGTCGGGGTCCTGCCGCAAAATTGAACGCAGCGCCGCACCAAAGGTCATGCCGGCTTTAACGTTCACCTGGCACTGGTTAATGCCCTCAATGGCTTTTTCCACAGGGTCCTCAACGGTAATGACGTTCACATTCGGTTTTGCAAGTTCGCCCAGCGCGGCATACAGCGTAGTTGTTTTACCGGAACCGGTCGGTCCGGTTACCAGCAGCACGCCCTGCGGCACTTTCAGCATACTTTCAAATTTCTTATAGTTATAGACATTCATGCCAAGGTCGGTAATTTTCCGCACGGAAACATCTCCCGTTGCAAGAATACGGATAACGACTTTTTCGCCGTGCACGGTCGGCAGGTTGGACACACGAAGATCCAAATGCACGCCGTCCACATCCTGCGAGAAACGGCCGTCCTGCGGGATACGCTTCTCCGCAATGTTCATGCCGCTCACAATTTTAAAACGAGTAATCAGCGCATTGTGGATTTTATAGGTAAGCGGTTCCATCAGTTCAAACAGGTCGCCGTTAATTCTCACACGGACAACGGTTTTCGTTTTAAACGGTTCAATGTGAATATCCGTTGCTTCTTTCCGGAACGCGCTTTCCACAATTTGCGTGGCAAGCTTAACAATCGGCGCGTTATCAATTCTGTCGCCGGAAAGGTCAATGCTGTCAATATCGGTGCTTTCTTCGACTTCTTTGTTAACGTCATCCACAACGTTACTCATAACGCCCTCGGAATATATTTTGCCGATTGCCTGACTGATGGCGTTTTTCGTTGCCAGCACCGGAATAACATTACAGCCCGTAGCAGCACGCACATCCTCGAAGATATAGAAGTTTGCCGGGTCGTTTGTCGCAACGGTTAGTCGCTTGCCCATCTGGCTAATTGCAATCAAATTATATTTCTTTGCAATTGACTCTGGTATTTTCCGCACGACTTCAATATCGAACTCGAAATTTTTTAGATCAATGTAGGGCACGTTCAGGCGCTCTGCCAGCACCTGTGCAAATTGCTCGTCCGAGATCATCCCCATTTCCACGATGACATCGCCGAACATCTTCCCTTTGGATTCTTTTTGCCTATCCAAAATCTGTAGAAGTTGTTCTTCATTGATAAGCCCTTTTTCAATTAGATATTGTCCGATCGGACCATTCCTCATGCTATCTTCATCCTTTCGCTGAGAGAATTTTATGTCATTTGCATAATGCACAAAAGCACTTGCTTTTTTTACAATACTATGATAAAATATTGAATAAACAAGGAGGGTGCATTATGTTTTATGCCTACTATATTTTTATTTACGGTTTTCTGTTTCTATTCGGCGCGGCTATCGGAAGTTTCTTAAATGTTTGCATTTACCGCCTGCCGCTGGAAGAATCGCTGATTAAGCGAGCTTCCCACTGTATGAGTTGCGGTGAAAAAATCAGGCACCGGGATTTGATTCCGATTGTGAGCTGGATTTTTCTTCGTGGAAAATGCCACAGCTGCGGTGCGCCGATTTCGCCCCGTTACATGATTGTGGAACTGCTCAACGCCGTGCTGTATGTTCTTACGGGTATGTGGTTTGGCGTGGTGGAAGCCCCGATTCATGTAATGCTGATTTGCCTGCTTTTGTCCGCGCTGATTGTGGTGTTCTTTATGGACTGGGACACACAGCTAATTAACAACGCAGTTGTGTTCTTCATTTTTTTACTCGGCGTTGCGGAATATTTCTTCTCCGACTACCATCTCAACGAATTGACTTTACGAAACCAGATTATCGGATTTTTCGCCGTGAGTGTGCCGTTGCTGCTCATTGTACTTCTCTCTAAAGAGCGTGCAATGGGCATGGGTGATGCGCTTCTTATGGCAGCGGGCGGGTTCTTCCTCGGTTGGAAAGCGGCGCTTGTTGCGCTTTTCTTCGCTCTAATTTCGGCTTCCGTTGTTGGTTTGTTTTTAAAGTACCGCACCGGATTATCCAAATTCGCGTTCGGGCCTTTTCTTTCGCTTGGCATTGCCATCAGCGCATTTTTTGGGAACGAACTTATTTCCGCATATCTCTCGTTAATTACCGTGAAATAACTGCATTTAGGCGGAATATCAACCGGCGCCGGTTTTGGGGCGCCGGTGATTTT
>DBRO01000035.1:0-2906 GCA_002306005.1 Ruminococcus sp. UBA1366
ATTTTGCATATGGACAAGCGCTTGTTTAAAACGATTGTTCTTGCAGTATTGGTTTGCCTGATTCCGGTTGTGGTTGTGTGGAAATTCGATGAAATCCGCACGGTTTTTTCTTTTGTATTGATGGTAATCCGCCCGCTGATTATTGGGGGCGCGAGTGCCTTTATTTTAAACCGCCCGTTTAACGCAATTCACCGCGGGGTTGGGTTTTTGTTCCGGCGAACAAAGTTAGTAAAGTTGCCGTATATTATTTCGATTGTACTGGTTTATCTGCTTTTTTTAGGGATTTTAACGGGCATTGTTGTGGCGATTATTCCGGAATTTATTGAGAATATTAAAATGTTCGTCGGGAATTTCGACGACTACTATAACAATTTGGTAGACTTCATCAACAATCTTGCGGCGAAATACAACATCAATATCAGCGAGGAAATTGAGCGGTATCAGCTTGCGGAGCGGTTGGATATCAGCGGAAAGCTAAGCGAATTTGCGGAAATGCTGCCGTCCCTGCTGTGGTCAATGGTGGATACCACGCGCAGTATTATCGGCGTGGTTACAGACCTTGCCATTGGTGTGGTGATTTCTGTTTATTTACTGGCGGAAAAGCGCAAGTACAAGGCGCAGTCGAAGCGGTTGCTTGCAGCGATGATGAGCGAAAAGCGGTATCATCAGGTGGCGGGCGTGCTCCGGACGATTTTGAATACCTTTGCGAATTTTGTGAACGGACAGCTGATTGAAGCTTGTATTCTGGGCATTTTGTGTTTTATTGGCATGAGCATCTTCGGCTTTAAATACGCTGTGCTGATCAGCGTGATTATGGCAGTCACGAACGTGATCCCCATTGTTGGTCCGATTCTGGGTACGATTCCCGCGGCGCTGATTTTGCTGCTGGTGAAGCCGCAGAGCGTGCTTTGGTTTATTCTGTTTATTATCCTGTTGCAGCAGTTCGAATCCAATGTGATCTATCCCCGTGTGGTGGGCAGCTCGGTCGGTTTGCCCGCGTTTTGGGTGTTGCTTTCGATTACCATCGGCGGCGGACTGTTCGGCGTGCTGGGCATGGTTGCCGCTGTGCCGACGGCTTCGGTGATTTACTACTACGGTCGGGACGCAGTCGCCAAAAAACTGAAAAACAAGAAGTGGTTTTCGCGAGGTAAAAAGCAGAAGCCGGAGCAGGAAGAACCCCCACAGGATACGGGCGGCGGAAATTTCGCGCCGCAACAGCAGGAATAACACAAATACACCCTCCGCCGTATACTAAGGTAGAACTTGGTATATGGACGGAGGGATTTTCCATGGAATTATGGTTTTGGCTGATTGCCGCCGCACTAAGCAGCATTGTGATTTTTGCGTTGATTGCGTTTGTGCGGACAGAACCCGAACGCATACGGGAGGACGTTGTGCTACGTGTCAGCACACAGCATCCGGATGCTGCGATACGGGTGAAATCCGTCTGGCAGGAGATGCGCTTTTTTGACGGCACTGCGTTTGCACGGCTGGTGCTGGTGCCGGAAGACGAACAGGCACGGGTACTTTGTGAACAGCTTGCGCGGGAGCTGGACGACGTAACAGTCGCGGATTAGACAGGAGGAAAAACAGGTGGAACGCATTGAGGGCGCAGTGGACTGCGTGTTATTCCACAACGAGGAAAGCGGTTATGCCGTGCTGATGCTGGACACGGATGATGAGCCAATTACCGTTGTGGGGGAACTGGGTAACGTGGACGAGGGGGAGGATTTGATCCTCACCGGCGAATATGTCAGCCATCCCAAGTATGGCAGACAGTTTCGCGCAGAACTTTGCGAACGGCGGTTTCCTCACACGGCGGCGGCAATCCAGAAATATCTGGCGAGCGGCGTTTTAAAAGGCGTAGGGCCTGTGCTGGCAAAGCGAATTGTAACAGAGTTTGGCGAACACGCGCTGGAGATCATAGAAAAAGAACCGGACAAGCTCATTAAAATTGAGGGGATTACGCCGAAAAAATGCAAGAAAATTCATGAGGAGTTCCAAGCGGTTTTTGGGGTGCGCGCTTTGATGATTTTTCTGTCAAAACAGGAAATTCCACCGGTTTTTGGCGTGCGCGCATGGAAACGCTGGGGTGCGCCGGCTTTGGAAATGATTCAGGCAAACCCATATATTTTATGCGGCTTTGGTGTGGAGTTGGAATTCCAGAAAGCGGACGAGGTTGCTGCGGCGATGGAGATTCCGCCGGATTCGCAGATGCGCCTGCGGGCGGGCATTACTTATGTGTTAAATTCTGCGGCGAACGCCGGGCATACTTGTTTGCCGACAGAAAAGCTGCGGGAACTGGCGTGCCGGCAGCTTAACGTTGCGCCGGAGCAATTTGATGTGGTTTTACAGGAAGAACTGGACGATGAGAATTTGTTTTTATACCGCAAACAGAACCATCCGTATATCTTGACACGGGAGTATTTTCTTGCCGAAACGTATCTTTCGCGCCGGCTTTTAATGATGAAAGAAATGCTATACGATAGCAAGATTGATTATTCCGAAGTGATTGACCTTGCCGAGAAGGAGAAAGGCATTACCTATGGCGAATTGCAGCGCAAGGCGATCAACACCGCGCTGACTTGCGGATTTTTGGCGCTGACGGGCGGACCGGGCACGGGAAAAACGACCACGCTTAACGGGATTATTTCTTTGTTTGTACAGCAGGGGATGAATGTGATGATCTGCGCACCGACCGGACGGGCGGCAAAGCGGATTTCAGATTTGACCGGCTACGAGGCACGAACGATTCACCGGCTTTTGGAGGTCGGCTTTTCTGACAGCGCTAAGGTGAAATTTCTGCATGATGAGGACAACCCGTTGGAAGCCGATGTGATGATTGTGGATGAGATGTCCATGACGGATACGCTGCTGTTTGAGTCCCTGCTGCGGGCGATGAAGTT
>DBRO01000035.1:3004-4770 GCA_002306005.1 Ruminococcus sp. UBA1366
TTCTTTCAGCGGTTGGAATACAACGCACTGCAGGAATTGGTTGCGGATCTTTGTCAGGAACGGCTGCCGTCGGCATATGGGTATTCCCCTACGGAGGATATACAGGTGCTTTCGCCCACACGCAAAGGTCCTGCCGGTACGGTGGAATTGAACAAACTTTTGCAGCAGCGGTTGAATCCGCCGCAACAGGACAAGCCGGAGCTGGTGACGTATGTTTATACCTATCGTGCAGGCGATAAAGTGATGCAGAACCGGAATAATTATGATATTATATGGAAAAAAGAGCGGACAAAAAACGGCGTCAAGATCAAGGAGGACGGCACAGGTATTTTTAACGGGGACATTGGCATGATTTTATCAGTAAACAGGGCGAAAAAAACGGCGGAAATTGATTTCGATGGGCGAATTTGCACTTATACAACGGAAATGCTGGATAATTTGGAGCTTGCTTATGCGATTACCGTGCATAAAAGCCAAGGCAGTGAGTTTGAAGCTGTGATACTGACGGTGTTTTCCGGCTATGATAAGCTTTATTATCGGAATTTGCTTTATACGGCGGTGACGCGGGCAAAAAAACTGCTGATTCTGGTTGGTTCCAGCAAGCGGGTGGCATTTATGATTCGCAACGAGAACCGCAACCACCGACACACCTGTTTGAAAGCAATGCTGACGGAGGGGCAGGCCGATGAAGAAACTGCGGAACAGCAGGTTTTTGAAGTTTAAGTTCTGGATTGATTTTTTGTATCCCAACCGGTGTGCGTGCTGTGATGAACTGATTGCATGGGATGCTTTTTGCTGTGCGGAATGCGAACAAAAGCTGCCTTATGCCGGCGTTTACTGCAAACAATGTGGCAAGCATGACTGCATTTGCGAACGGGAGGATTTCAACAAGCAATATGATGCCTGTGTGACGGCATTGGCTTATGAAGATATTGCGAAAGATGGAATTTTGCGCTGCAAGCTGGAGGGGCTGACCAATCTGCCGCAAATGCTGGTGCCGGCGCTTTGTGAGGTGGTACGGAAAATTTCCGCACCGGAAATAGTTTGTTATGTACCGATGACACGCGCACAGCAGTCTCAGCGGGGATTTAACCAAGCGCGGGATATTGCACGGATTTCCGCAAAACAGTTGGATTTGCCCCTGCTGGATGGCGTTTTGCGAAAAACGGACAGCACTCTGCAGCAACATGCGCTTTCCCGGCAGGCACGTTTGGCGGCAGTACGGGGGGCTTATACTGCGGGAAAGCACATTGATGCGGTTCGGGGAAAATGTGTTCTGCTTTGCGATGATATTATCACGACAGGCAGCACGCTGAATGAATGCGCCCGCCTGTTACGGCAGGGTGGGGCGAGTAAAGTGCTTTGTCTGACGCTTGCTACCACAAAATACCGGACCAAACAGTCCGGCGAGGAGGAAAGAACATGAGTAAAACACGGAAAATCCGTAAAGCAGATCTTGTTCTTTGGATTTTGGTTGTTCTTTGGTGCGGGGTGATTTTCTTTTTCTCGGCGGAAGATGGATTGGAATCCGCAAAGCTGAGTGATGGGATTACCGCAAAGCTGACGACACTTATTTTCGCGCATTTTGGCGAAATACCAGAGCAATACCGCACGCTTTTAGTCAACGATTTGCATTATGTGATTCGCAAGACGGCGCATTTTTGCGAATACGCGGTGCTGGGAATGCTAGTCTGCCTTGCATGGCGGCGGCAGAAACTGTGGTTTCGGTTTGCGTTGTCGGTTTCGTTCAGCTTTTTGTATGCTTG
>DBRO01000035.1:4833-13631 GCA_002306005.1 Ruminococcus sp. UBA1366
GCGTCAGATCCTGCGGCTGGGGAAATAAAAAACAGCGAAACGGACAGGCAATCCGTTTTGCTGTAAACAAGTGCATTTTCAGTTCCGTTTTTGGTTGACTTTATAGCATGAATCGGGTATAATATGAATAGAATTGTGCTATTGCTGAGTATTTGCAAATAGAAAGGGGTTGGAGTTATGTATATTCGTCCGTCCGCTGCCATACGGCAACATTACAATGAAATTGCTGAGATGTGCAGAAAAACCGCAGAACCGATTTTCCTTACCAAAAATGGCGAGGGCGATTTGGTAGTTATGGATATTGAAACGTACAACCGCCGAGAAAAAATGTTGAAACTTCGTGAAGAACTGCTTGCAGTGGAGGAAGACCGAGTGCATGGCAACAGTGGTTACACGGTTGGGGCGGTTACTGCAAAAATGCGGGGCGTGATCAAGGAGGCTTCCGCGCATGGAACAGGCGAATAAATACCATGTAATTGTATCGGAACGTGCGGCGCAAATGTTGGTTTCTCATGCGGCATTTTTGGCACAAACCAGCCCAAATGCGGCAGAACGATTTACCATAGCTTTTGAAAAAGCCGCAAATTCTTTAGAAAGGATGCCGCAGCGTTGTCCGTGGTTGAGCGGAGCATATATTCCACGCAATGCTTATCGGTGTCTTTTGTTTGAAAAACATTATCTGTTGATTTTTCAGATTGCAGATGATACTGTATATGCGGATTGTGTGGTGGATTGCAGGCAGGATTATGACTGGCTGCTCCGATGATTCGGGTAGATACAATTTACAGCAGTACCGTTCCTTGATTATCAATTTCCATCTCGCTGACTTGCCAGTCCGAAAGACCGGCGCTGTCCAGCGAGAATTTTGTTTTTCCGGCAAAGAACTCGTTTTCCTCGTCCACGATTGCCATCACCGCCGGACCGGCACCGCTGATGTACACCGCGTATGCGCCGTGGGTGTAGGCAATGTCAAACACCTCCCGACAGTGCGGAATCAGCTCCATGCGATAGGGTTGGTGGAGGCGGTCATGCACAGCGGTGCGGAGATTTTCGAGCTTGCCTGTAAGCAAGGAAGCCGAAAACAGCGCGGCGCGCGAGAGATTATACACCGCATCCTTGTGGGAAACCATTTCCGGCAGGCAGGCACGGGCTTTCTCGGTTTTCAGTTCAAACGCGGGAATGAGCGCAACGAATTTCAGCTTGGTGAAAACCTCCTGCTTCACCCAATGCACTTTTTTACCGTCGAACACTGCCGTCACAATACCGCCTAAAAAGGCAGGGGCGGTGTTGTCCGGATGTCCCTCAATCAGCGCGGCGAGGTCTACCAAATCGTCCGTGGTGAGGGGATTGCCCAGCAGGGTGTTGGCACCCACCAGTCCGCCCACAATACACGCGGAACTCGAACCCAGTCCCCGTGCCATGGGGATATGATTGGTTTGCACCAGCTTTAAGCCTTGGAGTTCCTTGCCGCAAACCGCAAACAAATCCTTTGCGGAACGATACACAAGGTTCGTTTCATCCGTGGGAACTTCCGTGTTGCCGTCCGTGGTGGTAATGTCAATCCGGTCGGATTCCTCCATGTCGATATAGTTGTAGAAATTCAGCGCCAGTCCGAGGGCGTCAAAGCCCGCGCCGAGATTGGCGCTGGTGGCGGGGATGCGAATGCGTATCATGACGGGTTCTCCTTATTGTACGATTTTTTCGTATGCCTTTTCCATTTGGCGCAGAAGTGCTGTGGTGAGCGCTTTTTTCATTTCCTCATGCGCTAAGGGGTTGTACTGGAACTTCAAGTCCGTCCAACAGGCTTTGGGATAATGCCACGGCGGCATTTTGCGAAGTTCTTCCGGTTCGCTTGCGTACCGCGGAAAAATATGCGCATGTAAATACGAATCCGTGTTGCCGAGAATATCATAATTGATACGCAGCGGGGCACAAATCTCCATAATCGCGTCGCCAATCAGACTCATGTCCAGCAGAAAATCCGCGCGTTGGGGAAGCGTTCGTTCATTCAGCGAATCCGCCTTCGGTACGCCCAGCAAAACGCAGTATCCGCGCAGGAATTGTGTATCGCCCAATACGGCAAAGCCGCTTTTCATGCGTGCCAGAACCATGGGGTTTTCTCCTAGCAGTGCGGCGGCAATTCGGTCGGCTTTCCAGTTTTCCATACAAACTCCCTGTTATCAAACAGCCCGTACCGTGGCAGTTTATGTGCCTTGGATACGGGCTTCTCTTTTTCTATAAGATCCGAATTTTGCTGAGAATATCGCCCGTATGGGAGAGGATTGTCAGGTTTTCGTCAATTTGTTCTTCCATCATGTTGGGCGTGATGAATGCAAGCTCGTTTTTGGGCCTGCCGGCACGTTCGATGAAAATCAGCTTGCCAAACATCTCCGACAGCGCACTCTTGAGTTGGTCTGCCTTGTCTGCGCGGATCCGCACATACATGGAAACCTCTGCTTGCTTGTAGGAAATCACAAAGTCGCGTTCGCCCGTATCTTCCCAAGAAATATCCAGATTGCGTTCCTTATGCCGGAGAGCATCGATGATATCGCCCAGCACTGCCGAGGCGGTGGGGAGTTTTCCCGCGCCCTTGCCGTAGAACATGACATCGCCCACGCCGTCGCCGATGACGGTGATGGCATTATAAACGTCCTCCACGGCGGCAAGAATACTTGATTTGCTCACCAGACGGGGGCAAACGATTGCGGTTAGTTGATCCTCACCCACGGATTTTACGGTGCCGATGAGCTTGACCGCATAGCCGGCGTTTTCGGCATATTCCACGTCGTCCGTAGTGATTTTTGTAATGCCGGAGCAATGCACCATTTCCGGATAGATATGCCGTCCAAATGCCAGCGAACCTAAAATGCAGATTTTCCGGCAGGCATCGTAGCCCTCTACATCCGCAGTGGGATCTTTTTCGGCATAACCCAGCTTCTGGGCAGTTTTCAGCGCGGTTTCAAAATCCACCTGCTCCCGAATCATCTTCGTTAAAATAAAGTTCGTGGTACCGTTTAAAATGCCGCTGACTTCCTCAATCGTATTGCCGGCAAGGCACTTATTCAGCGGGCGGATAATAGGAATGCCCCCGCCGACGCTGGCTTCAAACAAATAATTGACATTGTGCGCATGGGCAATGGCGAGCAATTCCGCGCCGTGGTAGGCAACCAGCTCTTTGTTGGAAGTTACCACACTTTTGCCGCTTTCCAGCAGTTGTTTGGTGAACTGATAGGCAGGATTCAGCCCGCCCATGACTTCCGCAACAACCTCGACTTCTTGATCGTCCCGTACAATGGCAAAGTCCTTCACGAATTTCTCGTGATAGGGGCTGTCGGGGAACTCCTTTAAATCCACGATATATTTGATTTCGACTTCTCTGCCGACTTTTTTAGCAATAGATGCCTTGTTTTTTTCAAACAGCTCCACGGTTCCGGAGCCGACCACGCCATAGCCGATTACGGCAATTTTACTCATGAAAATACAAACCCTTTCCAGTATGAAACTACGATTACTTTGACAAAAAACTTATTCTTCCGAGATGATTTTAGCTTCCACCACGCCGTCAATTTCTTTCAGGCGTCCCAATACCGTTGCGCCGGCAAACTCCGTTTGTGCGGCACAGTCGCGTTCAAATTTCGCTGTAACGGTAACGGATGCAACCGCATCCACGGGCAGATTCTGATTCACGGTTAGGATATTCGCGCCCAGTGCATACAGACCGGACAGCACGGAGGAGAGAATGCCCTTTTCATCACGCAGAATAAGATAGAAGGACACAATGCGGTTGCGAATTTTTTCGTCATAGGCAAACACGCAATCTTTGTATTTATAATACGCGCTGCGGGAAATCCCCACGGCACGGCAAGCCTCCGAGGAGCTTTTTGCTTTGCCCGTCATGCGCAGTTTTTTCGCTTCCAGCACCTTTACAATAATATCCGGCAGCACGCAGGAATCCACCACCACAAACCGGTTTGCATCGCCCAAATGGTTCACCCCCGAAAAACAGATGTATGTAGTGCAAATACAACTATACCATTTCCGCAAACGTTTGTCAAGTAGTGCAATAACGGATGAAGATCAACTCAATTCGGGCTGCTCGGAATGGATGCAAATACTGGTGATTACCTGCTCCATCGACAAATCCCGCACAGAAAGATCCGTGAAGGAAAGTCCTTTCAGCTGGCTTAAGAAATCGGGAATGGAAATGTCAGTGGTATCCACTTCCAGCAGGAGATATCGTGGGTCGTCCTGTTCCAGAATTTTTGCGTGCGGAATAAGACCGCCGTGATAGGGGGCATCCAGTGTGAAGCCGACCCACTTTTTTTCGCCCAGTGTGGAGCGGAGCGCTGCGAGGTTGGAATCGAACACTTTCTTTCCGTCGTGTAGAATAATGATATGCTGTGCAATGAGATCAATGACATCCAGATCCTGCGAGGCTAGAATAAACGTTGTACCGCGGCGGTTCATTTCGCGAATGAAATCTTGAATTTTGGCTTTTTCTACGGGATCCAGTCCTACCAGCGGTTCATCCAGAAAAACGACTTCCGGTGCGTGCAGCATTGCCATTATGAATTCGCATTTCATGCGTTCGCCCAGCGAAAGCGCCTGGGTGGGTTTGTGGATCACTTCCTCCACGGAAAGGAAGGCAGCCATTTCATTTAGTCGCGCAGTGTATGTCGCATCGGGAATGTCATAGATTGCTTTGTTCACGGTAAAGCTATCCACGGGCGGTTTGTCTAAAAGCAGCTGGGATTTCTGACCAAACACGGTACCGATGCGGCGGACATAACGCGGGCGATCATTTGCGGGAAAATACCCCATGGCACGGATCATGCCCGTGGTAGGATACAATCCGCCGCAGAGCATTTTTAAGGTCGTAGATTTTCCCGCGCCGTTTAGCCCGAGAATGCCGCAGATTTCCCCTTTATAAATGGAAAAGCTGAGATTGTTCACCGCAAATATACGGTCTTTGTCTTGTTTTAGACAGCTCTTTTTGGTATCCCTCCGTCCGCTTCCGCGGCGGTAGGTGTAATAATGCTTCGATAAATCTTTGACTTCAATCAATGCCATTTGCCGCCGACTCCTTTCTATTGTTTTCTTCTGTATTGTTAAAAAACGCCAAGCAAGAAAACAGCGCATGATGAATGATTTTCATTTGAACAAGAAAAAGGATGATTCCATGCGCTTTGTGTATCCTGCATTGTGGCGGTTGGATTCCTTTCAAAGAAAAGTACTTACAACAGCGGGGCGAAAATTCGCAGCGCGCCGCTAACCAGCTTATCCGGCAGGGAGCGTCGATCGCAGTCCTCGATGGTAATGCGGTGGCATTTTTCAAGCATATCCAAAAAGTCCTGTTTCACGGCTTCCACGCAAATATTTTTGTACATCAGCGTAGCGCATTCAAAATGCAGGTACAGGCTGCGGAAATCCAGATTAATCGTTCCCACGATGGCTTTGGTGTTGTCGCTGACAAAGCTTTTTGCGTGGACAAAGCCTTCGCTGTATTCATAGAGCTTCACGCCTGCCATAATCAGTGTTTTATAAAAGGACTTGCCAATGCTGTACACGTATTTTTTATCCGGCGTTCCCGGCACGATAATGCGCACGTCCACGCCGCTTTTTGCCGCAAAGGTAAGGGAAGTAATCATATCCGAATCCAAAATCAGATACGGTGTGGTGATGAAAATATAGTCCTTTGCTTTGTTGATGAAATCCAGATAGACCAGTTTTCCGACATTTTCGTTGTCCAGCGGGGCATCGCCAAANNTCGTAGTCCTCGCTGACGATTTCGTTCAGTTCCCACATTTGTAAAAACATCATGGTAAAGCTGAATACGGCATCCCCCTTGAGCATGACGGAGGTGTCTTTCCAATGCCCAAACCGCACAATGCGGTTAATGTATTCGTCCGCTAAATTAATGCCGCCGTTAAATGCGGTATGTCCGTCAATCACGCAGATTTTGCGGTGGTCGCGGTTGTTTTGGGAGGTNNCGGTCATATTTTTCTGGTAGGCGCATCTGGCTGCCGAAGCCGTCATACAGCAGGCGTACATCCACGCCGGCGGCGATTTTTTCCTGTAAAATCTCCAGAATTTCACCCCACATTTTTCCTTCAGCAATGATGAAGTATTCCAGAAAGATAAAATGCTTCGCTGTTGCCAGCTCGCGTTTTAATGCTTCAAATTTTTGTTCGCCCAGCGGGAAATATTCTATGGTGGTGTTTTTATACACAGGAAATCCGCCGTAGTTCCAGATGTACGCTGCCAAATTGCCCATTTCCGGGTCATTGGAATCCAGTTCCTGCAAAATAGCATCGTCCGGCGTTAAAAATGCTTTGGTTTCCGCCATTTTACGCAGGTAGTTTTTTCGGAACAGCTGTCTGCCGATCTGTGCTTTAAAAAACACGTACATGCCTGCCGTAAACACCGGAAAAATCAACAAGGGAACCACCCATGCCAGCTTATATTCCGGGCTGTCATCGCGGTTAATAATATAGTACACCAGGATAAAACTCAGTACGGTCAGTGCTCCATACACAATCGCATAATGTTCACTGAGCTTGACAAAAGAAAAAACAAGCAAACCAATCTGCAAAAGCAGCAGCAAGCCGATGATGAACTTCCGGCTGAAGATGAATTTTAATACTTTACGCACGGGATTCTCCTTTGTATGGTTCCTGTTTGTCCGACTATACCTATTATATCATGGTGGAGGAAAAAACGCAAATGGAATTTATCCAAGATTATCGCAGCAATAAAATCAAACGCAATGCGGGTTTATTGACAAGACAGAGATGAATTCTGAAAAAGATTTGGCAGATTTGTAATAGCGATAATTCTGTTATGGAAGAAGGCGGGGAATGTCGGCGTTTTGCACATTGACAAATCATTGCAACAGGAATACAATAGTCAAAAAGGGGACTGACAACACGATGATGAAAAATATGTCGGAGGGAAAACCCGCCACAGTCTTATTAAAATTTTCACTGCCCATGCTGTTGAGCGTGGCATTTTTACAATTTTACAGCATTTCCGACAGTATGATTGCGGGTCGGTTTATCGGGCCGAATGCACTTGCAGCGGTGGGTGCATCCTATCCGGTGACGATGATTTTTATGGCGGTTGCCTCCGGCATGAGCATTGGGATTACGGTCGTGGTTTCCACGTTGTTTGGCGGGGAGCGGCTGGCGGAAATGAAAACCTGTGTGAGCACNNTGCGTGCGTTGAGTACGCCGGCAAATATTATGAGCGATTCCGCGCTGTTTTTAAACGTATATGTGCTGGGGCTGCTGTTTTTGTTCATGTACAATGCCTGCAATGGCATTTTTATGGCGCTGGGAGATTCTGCAACGCCTTTGTATTTTTTAATTGCCTCCTCCGTGGGAAATGTAGCATTGGATTTGCTATTTGTAGCGGTCATCGGCATGGGCGTGGAGGGTGTTGCTTGGGCGACATTTATCGCGCAAGGAATTTGTTCGGTGCTGGCTTTTTTTACGTTGTTGCGCCGGGTGCGGAAAATCCGAGGAGAAGAACCCTCACCGTTGTTTTCCGGCTTTATGGCAGCACGGATTTCGCGCATTGCGATACCGAGTATTTTACAGCAAAGTTTTGTTTCGGTGGGCAATCTTTTTGTTCAGAACCGGATTAACACGTTCGGTTCGGATGTAATTGCCGGTTATGCCGCGGCGATTAAGCTCAATACTTTTGTGCTGACTTGCTTTGGTACGATGTCGAATGCCACCTCTAGTTTTACCGCGCAGAATATTGGCGCGGAGCACCCGGAGCGGGTGCGTGCCGGCACGCGGGCAGCACTTAAAATTGGCTTGATTATCGGTGCGCCGGGCGCTTTGCTTTTGATTATTTTCGGCAGAACGCTAACGGGATTCTTTGTCGAAGCGGGCAGCAGTGCAAAGATTTTGGATGTGGGAGAGCATTTCCTGAAAATTGTGGCGCCGTTCTATGTGATTATCCTGATGAAGATTATTTTGGACGGCGTATTACGCGGTGCGGGCATTATGAATTTGTTTATGATTGCAACGTTGACGGATTTAGTTTTGCGCGTGGTGTTTTCGTTTGTGCTTTCGGCGTTTTTGGACGAAACCGGTATTTGGATTGCATGGCCGGTCGGCTGGGTAATTGCCACGGTTATGACGATTCTATTCTACCGATACAGCATGAAGCATTATATTTTGAAAAAACCTGCCGCCGAATCTGCATAATTACTTTGGCTTTTGCAGAAACTATGCAAAAACAAGGAGGCAGCTATGGCAAAGCAAGGTATGAAGCGCATTGACCCGCGCAGTCCGGGAAAAACACAGGAGAACCACAAGCAGAATCTGCCCAAAAATTCTGTTATGCCTGTTCCTGAGATTCAGGGCAAGCAAAAGCATTCGTGAACAGCAAAAAAAATCAAGCCTGTGAAGGGCTTGATTTTATATTTATGAGTCCTCGTATTTTTGAACGATGGCGGGAATTTTTGCGACGATGCCGGCGGCAATGGTGGTGAGGATGATTTCCGGAATCATGTACAGGCCATTGTAAATCACAGAATAGACGAGTGCCAGTCCTGTGCCGCTGAAATGTGATAGGACGAAATTTCCGACTGAGGTGATTTGAAATTCGTCCGTGAAAAACCATTCCGCCCATGTGCCAAAGAAAATTGCGCCCGAAATGGTATGGGAAAGATACCGAAGCAAAAGGGCAAGTACGCTGCCCCAACAGAGTGCCGGTACGGGGGAGAGTTTGCTGCGGAACACGCCTGCAATGCCCAGCACGGTGTAGGCGATGAAGTAGTCCAGCGC
>DBRO01000034.1:0-12952 GCA_002306005.1 Ruminococcus sp. UBA1366
TTGAAATAGCGAAGAGCCTAAAAATTACGCGCTACGAAATCAAAAAAATCTTCCGGCAGAAATCCGTATGGGTTCTCTGCCTTGTTTTGTTGTTTGTATCGATGTTTCAAATTTACGCAGCGCACTATCAGTTTCATGCAAAAGACGGGGAAAAATCCACCGCGCGCGGCGTTGTGGCAGTTTATGAGAAATATTCCGGCGAAATGACGGACGAGCGCATTGCACAGGTCGTTGCCGACTCTGAAGAATTAAACGCAAAATATGAAAATCCGGATTCGTACACAGGCTATTCGCCGGAGGAATATGAAACTGGGTACTTATATGCGCAGTCGCTCACGGTTTCGGAAATCAAAACCGAGATGGAGCGCATTTATTTTTACAACGACCAAGTACAGAAAATCAGCGTTCAGGCGCAAAGCCTTGCGGACGCTTACCAAAGCCGCAATACCTACCTGAGCAACTTGAATCAGAAAATTGCAAACACCTACGGCGAACGCGAAATCACCGCGTTTTATAACACCAAGGACTTCCCGCAGTATTTTTCCTATCAATTTTCGTCTGCGGCGGTGCTGATACTGTTGGTGCTGGGGCTTGCGGGCAAATTTGCCGCTGAGCGTGAATTGGAGGCAGACCGCATTCTACTCACTTCCCGTTATGGGCGTGAAAAAACCACGCTTGCAAAGCTTGCATCCGGATGGGTTTATAGCCTGTGGCTGGGGGTGCTTTTTGGCGCGGCGGATTTGTTGATGTTCTGGTTCTGCTATGATTTTTCGGGCTTTTCTCAGCCGATTTATGCTATTTTAGAATACGAAAATGCTGTTCCCGACATCAGTATTTTGCAGACAATTCTGCTGGTTTTTGCGCTGAAAACACTAGGATTTCTGGTATTCGGCACGGTGGTTATGCTGCTTTCGGCGCTATGCCAGAGCAGTCTTGGCTCGTTTGTCTGGTCGGCTGCGGCACTGGCGGGCATGCTTGCGCTTGCTGTGGCGTACCCTTACGGCGCGGGCGAATATTTGAACCTCGCCAACCCCGTTCGCCTAATCTCCGGCATCAGCCTCTTTGCAAATTTTTCCGTTGTGCGCGTGGGGAACACACCTGTGTTCACTGGCGCGGTGGCGATTTGCGCCGGTGTACTGCTTTTGATTCTGTTGTCTATAAGCACGGTGTTTGCCGGACGGCGTTTTCTTTCCGGCGGCTGCCTGCGGGCAAAACTGCGTGCTTTCATGCACCGAAAGGCGGTGCAGTCATGCTAAAATGCGAACTTAAAAAACTCTTTTTCAAGCGAAAAATACTGCTGCTTGTGGCGGCGGTGCTCGTGTTGGAAATCCTGCTTGCTTTGCGTATGAATCCAGTCAGCCAAACACTGGACACCGAACAATATGCACGGTATCAGTCGGCGCTTTCCGCGTATGCAGGCAAAATTACCGCGCAAACCGGAGAAGAAATCACACAGCGCTATCTGGATGCTTCCGGTGCGGAGTCCAAACTGGAAGCCCTTTCCGAGCAGCTTGCGGCAGACCAAATCACACGCGAGGAATACCAAACGCAAGCCGATGTGCTCTATCAGTTACAGGGAAATCTCCCCGCAGAGGCTGCGCTGTACACGGCTTACACAGCGGCATATGAGAATCCCGACCGTGTATGGCTCATGCCGGACAACGCATGGAAACTTATTTTTGAGAATTCCTCAGCGGACTGGCTGATGATTTTCTTTGTGCTGATTCTTAGCATTACGGCAGTGAAAACCGAAACGCAATCTTCTATGGATTTATACAACCGCACGGCAAAATACGGGCGCGGCAAGCTTGCTATGGTGAAAATCTGTACCATAATGCTGACAGTATTTGTACTTTCGGTTGCTGTATCCGCACTGCGGCTGGGGATTCTCACCGCCCGTTTTGGTGCGGAGGGCTGGGATTTCCCCCTTGCCTCGGTGGAAATCTTTCGCTTTTCCGGTATCCAAATGTCCGTGCTGGAAGGCTTTTTTACCGTTACAATCTTGAAAGCTTGTGGGTATGCGTATACCGCGGCACTTGCCCTGCTGCTGGCGGTGTTCTTCAAAAACGTTCCTACCGCCGCATGTGTGGCAGGCATTACCCTGCTGCCGGAATTTATCGCCGCGCAATATTCGGACGCAAGCTTGCTGTACCGTTATTCGTTGCCGGTCGCATTCATGAAAGCAATGGGCTTTCTGCAAGGCTCTACGCCTGAGCAGTACAGTTCCGTGTTTACAGCATTGTCCGGCGAACGAAAAATTGCGGTACTTGCAATTTCTACGGGAATTTTACTGGTTTGCTTATTAATTTCCGGATTAAAATTATCCGGCACACGAGTGCGATTTCCAAAACGCACGGCGGTGATTGCGCTGATTCTTCCGGTGCTGTTTTTTTCATCCTGTTCCCCGCGGGAAAACACAAACATACAGGCTTCCTCCCGCACTGATACGCGGTATGTTTTCGTAATGGGCAGCATTTATGACAAGCAAGCACAAACGATTGTGCCGTCCGCGGTTACGCCGTTTGTAAACCATCAGGTGCTGGGCATTTACGGGGATTATGCACTGGTAGCGGCGCAGTAGGACGAAAACGGACAATCCATTAACTGCACACAGTACCGGCTGGTGAATTTGAACGACTACACGGAAACGGTTCTGTACACCAACGGAGATTTTTGCAATTATGACGGGCTTTTAGATTTGGACGAAATCTATCCGGGGCTGATTGGGCTGTTTACCGATGGCAATTCCGTACAAACAGAACAAGTCGCGTTGGACGAAAATACGCTGTATCTCATCGGTACGAATACGGTTACGGCGGTAGAACTGAAAACGGGTACGTCCCAAACGTTTCTGGAAGATGAAGATGCGGAGAAAATCCAGTACGCAGCGGGCGGCTTATACTATATTAATAGGGACAATTTTCTCATGCGGCTGGACGTGCAAACCGGCGGCACAAGAAGCGTTTATGAGGAACCCGTTTCCGGCTACAAAGCGCTTGCCGGCTCCGTGCTGGCAGAGCCTTATGCATCCGAAAACTGCGTGTTAATTCTGCCGGATGGAAGCGCGCAGGCACAGAATTTCAAACTGCCGGATATTGCTGTCGAAACGACGGAAAGCGTTCTTTGCTTTGCGGCGCAGACGGTGCAGATTATCAATAAGCAAACCCTCGGCGTAACGCAAATTACAACTGCGGCATTTCCCATTACGGCGGACGAAACCGCCATCTATGCGATGGAAACAACAGAGCAAGGCAATGCGGTTGTTGTGTATGATTACACCGGCAAAGAAATTTGCCGCAGTGCTTGATTTCCATTCGCTTTTGGGCTGCAAGCCATTGCTGCACTCATCATTGGAATAGCCTTTTTCAATCTGCACCTTGTGATAAATTCCGCCGGAGGTTTTTGCTAACTGCTCTGCCCGCAGAATGTCGAGAAGCGTTTTTGGCGCGTCGGAATGCTTATTGACGCGCTCCGGTTTTTCGGCATTTTCGGGAATGTTCCATGTTTTGCCCGTTAGAAACGCACCGGGAATTTTGTTCTGGCTCATTTTGTCTAGCACAATTACAAAAAATGTGATATAATACAACTAGATAATTGTAAGGACGCTTGCAATCTCCTAAAGGAAGAAGGAATCATCCATGCCAGAGAACATACCGAATTCCATACCGTACGAGGAAGCCGTACAACTTCGCCTAACGCTGACCACCGTTATCAACTACGCCTTGCAACAAAACAGGATTCCGCTGATCCAGTCCTTTGAAATTCACAATCCGCTGGCGGCGGATTTGGAAAACGTGGTGGTGAAGCTCCGGTGTGAGCCGGAACTGATTTGTGCGGACGAACTTCATCTTGCACGGATTCCTGCCGGTACGGATTTTTCCGTGAGTGAATTCCGCCCCAGAATCAATGCTGCCCTGTTGGCGGAATTAACCGAACGCATGGTCGGGCAGCTTTCTGTTCTTCTGGAAAACGCGCAAGGTGAATTGCTTGCCCAATTCGTCACGGAAATCACCGCGCTTGCCTTTGATGAATGGCACGGCACCGCTTTTTATCCGGAACTGCTCTGCGCGTTTGTCACGCCCAATCATCCGGACGTGACAAAAATCGCCGCACGCGCCGCACGTTTGTTGGGCGAATGGAGCGGCGACCCCTCTCTAAATGCGTACCAAACACAAAACCCGAACCGTGTGCTCCTACAAGCCGCGGCAATTTACGGTGCATTACAGGAACAGAACCTGGTCTATTGTGTTGCCCCCGCAAGCTTTGAACCCGTCGGTCAGCGCGTGCGGCTTTGTGATGCCGTAATGCGGCAAAAGCTGGGGACTTGTCTGGATTTAACCCTGTTTTATGCAGGTTGTTTGGAAGCCATTGGCCTGCACCCAATTCTTCTCCTACAAACCGGCCATATTTTTGCCGGTGTTTGGCTGGAAGATCTCTCTTTTTCCGAATCCGTAGAAAACGACCCTGCGTTGATTACCAAACGAATTGCAGAGGGCGTAAATGAAATCGCCGTGGTGGAATGCACGGCTTTCACTGCCGGACAAAATATGAGTTTTGACGAGGCAAAAAACGCTGCGGTTCGCAAGCTTTACGAGCCTGAACCGCCGGAATACATCATTGATGTTTTTCGCGCCCGACTAAGTGGTATTAAGCCCCTCCCTCAGCGCATCGCTGGAGAAGCAGGCTGGAAAATCGAGTCTTCGGAACTCTCCGCCGGCGGATTAACTGCCATACCAGAAGCACTCAGCGAAACAATTCAAGTTGATGAAATCCAACCGGCGGAACGAAAATCCACCGGCAAACTCGCGCAGTGGGAGCGCAAGCTACTGGATTTAAGCCTACGCAATACCCTGATCAATTTACGCTGGACACAGAATGTCATACCGATTCTCACACAAAATCTGTCCGACCTAGAAGACGCCTTATCCAGCGGTGCGGAGTACGGCATTTTACCACGGCCGTCCGAATGGGCAGTGCCGGAGACAGAACGGCGGAATTTAGAAAGTTTTTCCGACCTTGGCATTTATGCAAACCTGATTCAAACCGAATTTCAAAACAAACGTCTGCGCTCTTTTTTCAGCGAAGGCGAGCTTGCGGGCGCGATTGTGAATATCTACCGCTCCTCCAGAACCTCTCTGGAAGAAAACGGCGCGAACACATTGTATCTTGCCGTGGGGTTCCTGCGCTGGTACGAAACCACAGCCAGTGAAAAACCGCGCTATGCGCCTCTGGTACTGCTCCCGGTGGAAATTATTCGGAAATCTGCGCTGAAAGGCTATGTCATCCGCTTGCGGGATGAAGACCCGCAAATGAATATTACCTTACTGCAAATGCTTTTCCAAGATTTTGGAATTCAGATTCAAGGCATTGATCCGCTTCCGCAGGATGCACAGGGTGTTGACCTGCGAACACTCTTTACCGTTATGCGGAAAGCCATTATGGATCAACCGCGCTGGGATGTCATTCCTGCCGCATTTCTTGGCATTTTTTCTTTCTCGCAATTTGTTATGTGGAATGATTTGCGCAACCGTGCCGACACGCTGCAAAAGAACAAAATCGTACGCAGCCTAATATCAGGGCATCTGGCATGGGATGCACAGGAAATGTCCCCCGGCAAGAAAGTTTCCGAGGACGATACACTTATTCCAGTGCCAACGGATGCCTCCCAGCTTTATGCAATCCAAATGGCAGCGCAGGGCGAAAGCTTTGTACTGCATGGCCCGCCCGGCACAGGAAAATCTCAGACCATTACCGGCATGATTGCAAACGCGCTGGCAAAGGGCAAAACCGTGCTGTTTGTTGCCGAAAAAATGGCGGCTTTGTCCGTGGTGCAGCAAAGGCTGAACCGGATTGGCATCGGCCCGTTCTGTCTGGAACTGCACTCCAACAAATCAAACAAGCGCGATGTTCTGAATCAATTACAGGCAGCCGCGGAAATAACCCGTCAGAACAGTTCCGGCGAATGGGCAAAAAAAGCGGAACAAACCGCCGCCGTTCGCAAAGAACTGGATCTCTATGCACGGGCACTGCACGAAAAACAGCCGTCCGGACTTTCGCTTTATGAAATGATTGCGGCTTACATACCCTATGCGGATTGCCCAAAAAATGTTTCTTTTTCTCCGGAATTTGCCGAAAGCTGCAACCCCGATACCTTACACGAACAGCAGCTTGCCCTGCATAGCCTGATGGCGGCGGCACGGGTGGTAAATCACCCGTACCAACACCCCCTTGCCGCCGTGGGCAAATCGGACTATACCCAGCAGCTCAAGCAGGAACTGCCCTTGGGGCTGTCCGATTATACCAACGCACTGCGGGAATTAAACGATACGGGTGTAACGCTTTCGCAAAAGATCGAACAGGCACCGCCGCAGCAATATTCGGAATGGTTAAATTTACATCAGCTTGCAGACGAGCTGGCTGTTTGGTTTCCCCTGCCCCGAACTTGGTGCAAAGACCCCGATTGGATGCAAACAGCCGGAGCAATTCAAACAATGTGCGGGCATTTTCAAGCTGTACAAAATCTATCCGCCGCGCTTTCTCCCCTGTGGGACGAAGGCTTTTTCCAGTTGGATGCCACGCAACTGCAAAAGGAATGGACTGCTTCCTTAACCAAATGGGCGCTGCCCAAATTGCTTGTGCAAAACCGACTGCTCAAAGCCGTGCGCTCCTTCCAAAAGCCAAACGCCCCAAAAATTACAAAAGAAGCTCTGCCGGAAACCTTCCGCAGCCTTGCGGATTATCAGGCAAACCACGCGGAAGGACAGCGGCTTTTTGCACAATACGGCACGAAGCTGGGCAAATTTGACCAAGGCAATCAAACCGATTGGACCCGCATTTCCCAAGCCGCAGAAACGGCAAAGCAAAGCGCCGCCGCCCTGCTTCAGCAAACCGGCAGCGAATGCTTCCGCACCACGTTTGCCGGCGAGCCCGCTTTGGATTCGCCCGTTATACAATTCCTCGCAGCTTTTACACATACCGCCGCCGCAAAGGAGAAGCTTTACCGCCTGCTGGAAATAGGACCACAGGAGAACGAACCTGACTGGATTTCTGCACAGCTTGTTTTATGTGAAAAAATCCGTTCCCATACGGAGGAATTAAAAGACTGGATGGTCTGGGCCACTGCCGCAAAGGATGCCGCTCGGCTGGGTTTATCGCCGGTTGTACAGGCATACTGCAAGGGCTTGCCGCACCAAACGGCAGAATCGGCATACTTTAAAGGACTTTATACAGCGCTGATTGTATCGACGTTGGAGAAAAATCCTGTGCTGAACCGGTTTTCTGGCGCAGTTTTTGAGGAAAAAATCCGGCAGTTCCGACAGTTGGATGAGGAACTGATTGCTCTTGCCAAACAGGAAATCTTCTTCCGGCTGGCGGCACAGGTTCCGAATTTTACACAGGAAGCATCGCAAAAATCCGAGGTGGGTGTTTTGCAGCGCGCCATTCGCAGCGGCGGGCGCGGACTGAGTATCCGCCGGCTGTTTGAGCAAATATCCAACCTGTTACCACGCCTCTGCCCCTGTATGCTAATGAGTCCGCTTTCCGCCGCACAGTACTTAGAACCCGGCCGAGAGCCCTTCGACCTCGTCATTTTTGATGAAGCCTCCCAAATGCCAACCGCAAGAGCTGTGGGCGCCTTGGCACGCGGTACAGATGCGGTCATTGTGGGCGACCCCAAACAAATGCCGCCCACAAGCTTTTTTGCGGGCAGCAGTCTGGACGAAGAAAACCTCAGCACCGAGGATTTAGAAAGCATTTTGGATGATGCACTGGCGCTGAATATGCCGCAAACCCATCTGCTCTGGCATTACCGCAGCCGTCACGAAAGCCTAATTGCGTTTAGCAATACCCGCTTTTATGAAAACAAACTCTATACTTTCCCATCCGTGAATGATTTAGAATCCAAAGTAACACTCGTGTCGGTGACCGGCTTTTTTGACCGTGGAAAAAGCCGCCAAAACCGTGCGGAGGCTCAAGCTGTTGTACAAGAAATCATTCGCCGCAGCAAAAACGAAACCTGCAAAAACCAAAGTGTGGGCGTGGTGTGTTTTAATATCCAACAGCAAAACCTGATTGATGATTTATTTTCCGAGGCTTGCCGCACAGACCCCGAACTGGAACACTGGGCATATGAAGCCGAAGAACCGCTGCTGATTAAAAATCTGGAGAGTGTACAGGGCGATGAACGCGATGTCATTCTATTTTCCATCGGCTACGGGCCGGATGCCACCGGAAAAACCTATATGAACTTCGGCCCGCTGAACCGCGAGGGCGGTTGGCGCAGACTAAATGTCGCCGTATCCCGCGCACGGCAGGAAATGAAAGTCTTTTCCTGCCTGCGAGCAGACCAGATTGATTTATCCCGCAGTGCGGCGGAAGGAGTTGCCGCGCTAAAAGCATTCCTCTCTTATGCTGCCGGCGAAAGCCTTTGCATTGCAGCACAAAATCTGCCCGCGGCGGAAAATTCCCGCTACGGTATCGCCGCTGCCTTGCAAAAAAGGCTGGAGCAGGCAGGGTATGCATCCAGATTGCAAGTTGGTCATTCCAAATACCGGATGGATATTGGCGTGGTTGACCCCAAAAAACCGAACCAATATCTGCTGGGCATTCTGCTAGACGGTGCTTCATATCAAAGTGCAAAAACCACCCGCGATCGCGAAATCGCCCAAGTTCAGGTGCTGTGCGGACTTGGCTGGCGTATTCACCGGCTTTGGTCGGTAGATTGGTGGGATAACGCTGAAAAAGAATTCGAAAAAATTCTTGCGCTGTTAAAAATTGCGGCTTCCAGCCCCGCCGAATCCCTGCAGGAAAATACACAGCCTAAAAAAATTCCCATTGTAGCGGCTGCAAGCCAAAAGCTGGAGTCTTGCGCGCCAAATAGTTCGGCGAAAACCGTTTCCGCACCAGAAACCTCCCCCGTGCAAAAAGCCATTCCCTATCAGCCTGCCGTGATATCCGCCCAACCCCTCACGCCGGAGGAATATCTTCTACCGCAAAACAGCCAAGCCATACAAAATGCTTTGCAATGTGTGTTGGAACAGGAAGCACCCATCAGCGAACCCTTACTGCTCCGGCGCGCGGTACAAAGCTTTGGAATTTCCCGTGCTGGCGCAAGAATCCAGCAAAGAACTATGCTTCTGTTGGGCGAACTGTCCTGCACTTGTACCGAAAGCGGCGGCAAGCGTTTTTATTGGCGCAAGGAGCAAGACCCCGAAACATATGCGCAATTTCGCACCTCGATTTCCGGCGTGCGGGATGCGGACGATATTCCTGTACAGGAAACTGTCAATGCCGTTGTCAGCACGCTGCGGCAGCAAATTGCAATGCCAAAAGAAGAACTGCTGCGGGAAACAGCAAATCTACTTGGCTATTCCCGATTGGGAAATGTGGTCGTTGCTGCGGTTTCCGCCGGCATTGCCCATGCGTGCCAACAGAAAAAAATTACCGAACAGAAGAACGATTATTATGCCATTGTTGTTTGACAAGCAAAGCACAATGACAAACAAAATACAAAAAGCACCGTGGATTCAGTTTCCCAGACCTAATCCACGGTGTTTATATCAAGATTTGTAGTACTGCAATCCAAGCATTTTTACTGAAATGTTTTAGGGTTTGTATAGCCGGGTTTGACAAGCACGTTATCCTTATCCTTGACAAACTCGTTGTATACACCTTCCCATTCGCCGAACGAATACTCCTCTACGGAAACGGAAATATACTTTTCCGGCTTACCCATGGTTTTATTTACAATCTCAGCAATCTGCTTGGCGGCTTCCGCCAACTGCGCAGGCGATGGCCCACTGATGGTTTTGATTACAATATGCGGCATACGTACATACTCCCTTTCAGCTAATTCCAATTTTTTATGCATGTTTAATAAACGTACCGTTATCCAGTTCTTCAAATGCTGCAAGTAACTCCACGCGCGTGTTCATCACAATCGGTCCGCCCCACGCAACCGGTTCGCGCAGGGGTTTTCCCGAAAAGAAAATTGCCCGCAGGTCTGATGGTTCTGTCGCTTTCAGGCTGATGGTATCGCCCGCTCCCAAAAGCACTGCTGTCTTTTCCGCAAAAGCCTGTCCGCAAACTTCCCCGCTTCCCTCAATGAGAAAAACAAATGCGGTTTCATCGGCAATCGCAGGGATTTCCAGCGTTTTGCCCGCATACACTGTCAGATCAAAAATACTTGCAGGAATATGCCGCGGCGTAACCCCGACGGCGTTCTCATAACAGCCGGAAATTACCCGTACCTCAGCCGCCGGCGTCAGCACATGGGGAATCTGCTCCGGCGAAATGCCCAGATAGGCAGGCTCACACATTTTCTCGGATTTAGGAAGATTCAGCCAAAGCTGAAAGCCCAGCATTCGTGGCGCAGGCTGGGGCATTTCCTGATGCAGAATCCCACTTCCTGCCGTCATCCATTGGCTTTCACCGCTGCCAATCGTACCCTTGTTACCCAGACTGTCCTCGTGATCAATCCGTCCCTGAATCAAGTAGGTGACGGTTTCGATTCCCCTATGCGGATGCATGGGAAATCCCGCCGTGTAATCGGACGGATTCACAGAATCAAACGAATCCAGCATTAAAAACGGATCAAAATCGGTCACATCGCCTCCGCCGACAACACGAACAAGACGAACACCCGCGCCGTCAACCGCTCTTTGCCCACGGATTATTTTGCGCACTTCGCAGATTTTCACAGTACCACTGCCTTTCTTTTTCACGATTCCCAACCGGTAGCTTTATTATACCCTTTTACTCTGTATTCGTCAAGCATGTCGTAATCCGCAGGATTTTTCAAAAGAAATCTCAAAAAGCGCTTGACTTCTTACGCAAAAAGTGATAACATTGTTATTAGTTTAGAACAAAGAGGGTTTGAAATGAGCCAGAATTCGCAAAAAACACGCAGCCGTATTCTGGCTTGTGCCGCACAGGAATTTCTTGAAAACGGCTTTATCAATGCCAATCTGCGCCGAATTGCCAAAGCCGCACAAGTCACAACTGGCGCGCTTTACAATCATTTTGCGAACAAATCCGAGCTGTTTGATGCACTGGTGGCAGCACCGGCAGAAGAAATGCTTGCACGTTTCCGGAAGATTCACGAAGACGTCAAAGAAACGCTCCCCGGACTAACTCCCGCTGGTATGCGTAAATCGGCAAACACCGGCACAAACTGGATGCTAGCGTATATCTACGCGCATATGGAAGCATTCCGGCTGATTTTTTGCTGTTCGGAAGGCACGCGCTGGGCGGGGTATCTGGAAGAACTGATTGCGGTTGAGGAGCAGTCCTACCGCTATTACTGCGATACGCTGGGCAAAAGCGGCAATCGAACGGAAGATTTGTTTTTGCACATGACTGCCTCCTCCGGTTTTCAGTATTTTGTGGAGTTGGTTTCCCACAATGTGCCTTACGAACAGGCTGTTGCCGTTATGGATAACGTAAAACGGTACGGCATGGCGGGCTGGATCGAAATTTTAGGGCTTGCGCCCTGATTTTTTCACGCTTAGGTTAGCAAATGCTAACAAGTGCCATACTCTTGTTTTTACCGGCGCTTTACTTTGCCACGCGGTTAGCTTTTGCTAACTTAAATAAAACTATTCCACAGGAGGGAATCACTATGTCCAGTACAACAACCAGTAAAAACTCCAACCGCCTCACCGGAAAGGACCTCATCAACGTCGGTATTTATTCGGCAATCTATTTTGTGATCATCATGATCCTTGCCATGACCGGCTACATACCGATAATGATGCCGCTTTTGTGTGTTTTCGGGCCACTCATCGGCGGAATCCCCTTCATGCTTTTTTTAACAAAGGTCAAAAAGTTCGGTATGATTCTGATTATGAGCATCATCATGGGCATTATGATGGCGCTCACCGGCATGGGATTCTATTCGTTACCGGTCGCTGTCGCATCCGGATTAATCGCCGAATTGATTTGGAACCGCGCAAAATACCGCAAAGCAACCGCTTCTGTTTTTGTTTGCGGTGTATTTAACATTTGGATGTGGGGCAATTATCTCCCGCTGTTCACCAATCCGGAAGGTTATTTCTCCACCCGTCAGGATTTCGGCGCGGATTATGAAAAAGCACTCACCGCCCTGCTGCCGCCCTGGATGAACCCCGTGCTGCTTGCCAGCTGTTTTGTCTTCGGTGTGCTTGGCGGATTGCTCGGACGCGTGCTGCTCAAAAAGCACTTTATCAAGGCAGGGATTGCCTGATGCAGACCGGTATTCTGCAAGAAAACACACAGCAAAGCGGTTTGAAGCTGGATCCGCGCACAAAGCTCTTACTACTGATTACAATTTCCGTCCTGGTGCTGGGCGGCGTTGGCAGTGATCATCTGCCTTTGCTTGTGCCGTTGCTGTGCCTGCTGGTATTTGGATTGCTCCTCACAGCGCGGAAATATCGTGCGGCATTTTTCTATTTAGCCGTTTACTCCTGCGCATATTTTGCCGCAGTGTGGATTTTACCGCACTTGTCCGGATTCCCCTATTTCCTGCTGCTTGGCAGTGCCGGAATTTTCAGCCGGGTGATGCCGGGCGTTGCCATGGGCACTTACGTAGTCGGCACTACCACCGTCAGCGAATTCACCGCTGCCATGCAAAAAATGCACGTCAGTGAAAAAATCATTATCCCCATGTCGGTGATGTTCCGGTTCTTCCCGACAGTTGGAGAAGAATTTGCTTCCATTAACGCTGCCATGCGTATGCGTGGGATTCGTTTTGGCGGCGGGAAAATCGGAAAAATGCTGGAATACCGGTTGGTGCCGCTGTTGACTTGTTCGGCAAAAATCGGGGAAGAACTTTCCGCTGCGGCGTTGACCCGTGGACTGGGCGGAGAAATTCGCCGCACAAATATCTGTAAAATCGGGTTTCACGCGCAGGATTGGTGCTGTATCGACATTTGCGTGCTGGCGTTTGCGGCAGTCTTGCTTGCTCGCCTTGGAATTG
>DBRO01000034.1:13086-13272 GCA_002306005.1 Ruminococcus sp. UBA1366
GACCATCAACAGCATGGAGATTGCACAAACCGAACTGTATCAGATTGCCCGTACCGTGGGCAGTGTGTTTCAAAATCCACGCAGCCAGTTTTTTTGCGTAGATACCACGGGAGAGTTGGCGTTTGGCTGCGAAAATCTTGACATTCACCCAAACGAAATAAAACAGCGTATTGCGGCAGCCGCCTG
>DBRO01000102.1 GCA_002306005.1 Ruminococcus sp. UBA1366
ACCAATCAGCGAATTTATATGGCGCTGAAGAAATATCTATAATTTATATGTAAAGACAAAATGCTTTACATATATAGCTGAATAACAAATGCAGATTTGCGCCTTCAAATTGTCGAATTCTGCAGATTTACAAGGATTATTGCAAATCATATTCTTCGTGTAAAGTATCATAGCATTACAGCAAACAAAAGGAGAACCAATGGAAGAAGCGGAAAAAAGGCCGTACAAACAAAAAAATCTACACTGGATGGATGTGCTGCTGGGCGCTTGCACGGCGGTGCTGATGTTCCTTGCCAAGGACAAGCTGGGCGGGGTGGGTTCGAAGTACCATGCAAGCGAGCTTGCCGCATATTTGTTTGCGGCGGTAATTCTGCTTTTGCTGTTTTGGGTTCTGCTGGTGGTTGGCAGGATTGCCGCACAGCTGCTTTGCGGCGGCGAACTGCTTTTCTTACGGGTGGACAATCGGATTTATATTCAGCAGGAAGGCAGGCTTGTCAAAAAGAAAACCCTTTCGGAGGATCGGTTTTTCTCCTATACGGTACGACCCAAACCCGTTACAAATGGGAGGTATCCGTTTTTAGGGGAGGCACTGGGCGGATTGGTTCCGGTGCTGGCGGGTACTTTGCTCTTTGGATTTCTTGTGCTGAGCTTGCATGAGCGGAAAGGCTTTTTCCTTGTCGCGTGCGCATTTGGGTTTCTGGCAGGAGCGTTTACCTTGCTGCGGGAACTGTTTCCGTACCGCAACCCCAAGCGCATTAAGTGCGGGAATCTCCTGTTTTCCGGGCTGTTTACGCCGAAAACACGCGAACTGATTTTTGTTTTTCGGCAGGTGGATGCGCTTCGCTTTGATGGGGTACGCTTGCGGGATATGCCAAAGGAATATTTCGAAGAATGTAAAGGGGATAAGCTTACCGTAGAGTTTGCAATGCGGGCAAAACAACTGCGTGCGGATTATGAAATGGACTGCGGAAATTTCACCACAGCGCAGGAAATTTTAGAAGAACTACTGGCATTTGCACGCAAGCGAAAGCTGCGGACGCAGGAATACAGCCGTGATTTGATTTTTCTGGCACTGCTGGCGGCGGACAAGCCCCGCGCAAAGGCAAATGAGGACTGGTACTACCGGCAGGCGGAGCAGGAACTGAAGCATTTGCCGGAATGGGCGCGCACAAAGCATGCACGCAGGCTCTTTGAAAAGCACAAGGATGATGGTCTTGGAGAAAGCTTTTCCGCGTTTGAAAAGAAATTTCAGGCATATCCGTTTCGCGGCAGGTTGGTGAGCGAATTTGAGCGGGTGGTGCTTGTGGATAAGGCGTTTCGCAGGAGTTTTCCCGATGAGGATTCGGGGAGCGATTCTTTATCGCAAACATAGTATGCAAGGCATATGCCTTTCACCCATTGTGCGGGGATTGCATAGTATGGTATGTAATCTCAAATGCTGCTTTTTTATAAAACAGCGGGTTTTGTCCTTTATCACGGCTTTTTAAGAAAGCGTTTGTCGGCGGGAAAGTTCCTTGCGGCAAGGAAAAACGCTTTGTAAAGACATTATGCTTTACGGACAGAACGAGCGCATTGCCAGAAAGGAAGACGATGATATGCAGAAGCTTGCAATAGAGGGCGGAAAAATCCTGAATGGGGAGCTTGCCGTTCACGGGGCAAAAAACAGCGCGCTGCCGCTGCTTGCGGCATGTGTGCTGGCACGGGGAGAAACCGTTTTACATAACTGTCCGAGGCTGAGCGATGTGTTTGCCGCCTGCCGGATTCTTTCCCAACTGGGGTGTAAATGTCAGCGGAACGGTTCTACCGTTGCGGTGAACACCGATGGGTTGGTGAATTTTGATGTTCCTGATGAACTGATGCGCGAAATGCGTTCGTCCATTGTTTTTTTGGGCGCGATCCTAGGTCGGCTGGGCAAGTGCCGGCTGTCGTTTCCTGGTGGGTGCGAGCTGGGTCCGCGACCAATTGATATGCACATTGCTGCGCTCAAACGCATGGGTGCGGTGATCCACGAAGAGTACGGAATATTGGACTGTACTGTGCCCAAAGGTCTTTCCGGCGCAAAAATCACGCTGCCGTTCCCTTCAGTGGGCGCAACGGAAAACATTATGCTTGCCGCCGTTTTGGCAAAGGGCGAAACGGTGATTCACAACGCAGCACGGGAACCGGAAATTTCGGATTTGGCGGATTTTTTAAACGCTTGCGGCGCGAAAATCAAAGGCTGCGGCACGGATCGGATTACGATTCAAGGCGTGGCGGAACTGCACGGGTGCGAATTTGCCGTGATGCCGGACAGAATTGTTGCGGCGACTTACCTTGCGGCGGCAGCGATTACGGGCGGGGAAATTCGCGTAACGCACGTGCGCCCGCAGGATTTGGATTCGGTTTTGCCGGTGTTTGAGCAGATGGGCTGCTCGGTGTATGCATATGGCGCGAGCGTATATTTAAGCGCAAAAAAGCCGCTTAAGGCAGTGAAAAATATTCGCACGATGCCGTACCCGGGATTTCCCACGGATGCGCAGGCGATTGTGATGGCGGTGCTTTGTAAAGCGCGCGGTACCAGCGTGATTGTGGAAACGATTTTTGAAAACCGCTTCCGGCAGATTGATGAACTCTGCCGGATGGGCGCGGATGCGAAAGCAGAGGGCAAAGTCGCGATTATTGACGGCGTGAAAACCCTGTACGGCGCGACGGTTCGGGCAACGGATTTGCGCGGCGGTGCTTGTTTGGTACTTGCCGGGCTGGCGGCGCAGGGACAGACGATTGTGGAAAGCGTCAAGCTGATTGACCGCGGATATGAATCCATTGAGGACAGTTTGAACGCTGCGGGCGCGAAAATTTTGAGAATTGGTTAAAAATACCGCGCGAAAGACTTTGCAAGCGCAGGAATTTATGTTATAATGGGAGAGGTTCCGGAATGATTGTAGGCGTTCCGGAACAGCGCCCGGATTGCGGTAAGGGAGGCGGAGGACGCAAAGCCATGAGGGATATTGTAAAAAATGAACGGACAAGCCCCCGTATGGCGGGTGCGGCTTCTTCCGGCGGTGCGCCGATACGGCGAAAAAGAAAACGGAATATGAGCCTGTATTACCTGCTGATTTTCATTTTTGTGGGTCTTGCTTTGGTGGTGCTTTCCGTGACGGTATTTTTTAACGTAACGGAAATCAAATATCAAGGCATGACGCTTTACACCCCGGAACAGATTGCGCAGATTACCGGTGTGGAAAAGGGCGACAATTTGCTGAAAATGAAGCCCGCACTCATGGAGGAAAACATTAAGAAAACCCTGCCGTTTGTACAGGAAGTCACGGTGGACAGGCAGTTTCCCTCCACGCTGGAAATCCGCATTGTGGAAGCAGAACCTTCTTGTATGATTGAAGAGGACGGGAAGTATTATTTAGTGAGCACGCAGGGAAGAATTCTGGAGGGCGATGACAGCGCAAGTGGTTTGGATATTCCTGTGGTGGAAGGGTTTGAACTGAAATCCATAACGGTGGGCGGCAGTTTGGAATCGTCGGATTCCTTGAAAGCAAAAATCTTGGAGGAAATGCTCTCGGATGCTAAAGAAATCGGTTTTGAAAAAATCGAAGTAATTGATTTAACCGACCGGACGGATATTCAAATCAATTACGATAATCGGTTGAGTATCCGGCTGGGAAGTTCGCTGGACATGAAAACTAAGCTTGTGAGCGTACAGGCGGTGATTGAACAGAAACTCAGCGAAAGTTATGAGGGCGAAGTCATTTATAACAGCGCGACCAGCGGAATTTCTGTGATATCCAAGGATTCCATGACAAGCGCTGCGGATAAAAGCAGTGGTGATTCCAACAGCAAAGATTCGGATTCTGACACTGATTCCGAGGACTCAGATGCGTAGGATTTTCGCCGAAAAATGAAGTACCATAGACAGGATCAGGAAACTTTTTTAGGAAGTTGCTGGTGTTATTCTACGATTCATAAAAAATTAGAAAAACTTTTAAAAAACGACTTGCCAAGCGGCGGATTTTATGATAATATATTATTATATTTAGTAGTGCAGAAGAATTACTAAGCAAAAATAGAAAGAACGTTGGGAAACTAGGAGGATGTCAACTATGAACTGGGCGATTAACACTGAGGAGATGCAGGGTGCAAAGATTAAAGTGATCGGCGTGGGCGGTGGCGGTGGCAACGCGCTCAACTGCATCGCTACCGAGGGAAAGCTTGGAAATGTGGATTACATAGCGGTCAATACCGATATTCAGGCGCTGAAGGTTTCAAAGGCGACCGATAAAATTCAGATTGGTGCAAAGCTTACGCACGGACTGGGTGCGGGCGGAAAGCCGGAAGTCGGCGAGGGTTCCGCGCAGGAAAACAAGGACGAAATCGCCGAGGCAATTAAAGATGCGGATATGGTGTTTATTACCGCAGGTATGGGCGGCGGCACAGGCACCGGAGCGGCACCTGTTGTGGCGCAGATTGCAAAAGAACTGGGGATTCTGACGGTTGCGGTTGTGACAAAACCGTTCAATTTTGAGGGCGCACGCAAAATGTCGCAGGCAGAAAAAGGCATTGCGCTGCTGCTTGAAAATGTGGACTCCTTAGTTGTAATTCCGAACCAGAACCTCCTGATAGGTGAGCAGAAGCTCACGATGCGGCAGTCGTTCAACCTTGCCGACAATGTTTTAAAAACCAACGTCACTTCGATTGCGGAGCTGATTCTCAGCTTGGGCTACATGAACGTGGACTTTGCGGATGTGACTTCGATTATGAAAAATTCCGGTTACGCGCATATCGCCGTGGGAACCGGACAGGGCAAGGACAAGGTCACTGCGATTGCCAATCAGGTGGTATCCAGTCCGTTGCTGGAAACCTCCATCAAGGGTGCGCGTCGCGTGCTGTTGAACATTGTGATGAGCGAGGATGTACAGATTACCGATGTGGACGACCTGACGAAGATTATTCACGATGCGGTGGATGCGGATGCAAACATTATCTTTGGTACGGGCGAACTGCCTGAGGCGACGGATCAGATCAATGTGACGATTATTGCAACAGACTTTTCGGATTCCGTTGTTCCGGGAGAACACACGGAGGAAGTGATTACCGAAAGCGGTGCAAAGCCCAGTGTAAAAATTCCAGAGAATCCTTACACCTATGATGATATCTTCAATGTTTTTAAATAAATTTTCATGAAACACAAAAGTCCCCTTGCTTTGGCGGGGGGCTTTTCGCATATTTTTTCAAATCCGTACAAGTTTTCATTCAGGGAGTTGACATTTCTACGCTTTTTGTGTATACTATAAAAGTTGATGTTTCGGGGCGTAGCTCAGTTTGGTAGAGTGCATGGTTTGGGACCATGATGCCGCAGGTTCAAGTCCTGTCGCCCCGACCACGATATTGCCGCAGTTTGCGGTGTTGTGTTGTGCGCAGGTTATCCAGGCGTTTAACCCGTCAAATAACCCAGATATGCGTGGAAAACGAGTGAGAATAAACATCACTCGTTTTTCTTTTCCCCCTGGAAATTAACAGGTGATTGTATGAAAAAAGCAATCTACGAATACATTCTAAGAACGTATGGGGAGGAAGCTTTACGCACTACGCTTGCGCTGGACCTGCGTTCGGAAATTGAGGCGGTGTGGGAGTATTGTCAAAGGGCGTTTGACCGCGTCATGGAGGAAAAAGAGAAAGCCGCCAGGGAGTGAACCTGACGGCTTTTAATTAAATTTTGAGTGCAACAACAAAAAAACCTCCCGCCGCCACGAAGGCAACGGGAGGTTTGCGCGTATGTACGGAGGATTATGGCAGCTTAATTTTTTGCCCCGCGTAAATCAAATCCGGATTTTTGATGCTATTGAGCGATACCAGTTTTGCAACCGTTGTGTTGTATTTCTGAGAAATATCCCACAATGTATCGCCGGATTTTACGGTATAGNNACGGACACTTTGATTTTTTGTCCGGTGTAGATCAGGTTTGCATTTTTAATGCTGTTGAGCTTGACCAGCGCATCCACGGTCGTTTTGTATTTCTGTGCGATATCCCAAAGCGTATCACCCTTCTTGACAGTGTAGGTCTCGTACGTTGTTTTTGTAGTGGATTTGGTTTCCGTTTTGGTTTCTGCGGGCTTGCTTTCGGCTTTGTCAACCGTCTGCTTTCCTTCAAAATACGCAAAATTGAGGTCCACATAGGTGGATGACGCACCCAGCGTCTTGCCGTTGCCCTTGCTGCTGTACTGCCATGCCTTGATTTTTTCTTTTATAGCAAGCATATTTTTGCCGTATTTGGTGCTAGGAAATTCCGCCGTGATTATTGAGGATGAAGCTACATTGAAACGGGTGTACTATTATCGGGATAAAAACAAGTTGATACTGACTCCCGAGAATCCAGAGTTTGAGCCGCTGGTTTATATTAACGAGGAGCTTGACACCATAAAAATACTTGGCAAAGCCGTGTATTTTATGAGTGCATTATAACAAATCTCGCGTGAATTTAAAAAAATGTAACAAATAACGGCATAATCTGCCGTATAATTATTGTGTTGGCTGGAAAAGCCGACAAAATTTATTTACATGGAGGAAACAGTAATGGACAACCAAGCATCTCAGCAGGTCGCGTATCAAACGGTACA
>DBRO01000018.1:0-2515 GCA_002306005.1 Ruminococcus sp. UBA1366
ACCGACCACATTATGCCGGCGGGTGCGAAAATTCTGCCGCTTCGTTCTAACATTCCAGCCATTTCTAAATTCTGTTTCACAGTGTGCGATGAGAAATTCCCTGCGCGGGCTTTGGATATGGGCAAGAGCATCATTGTGGGCGGTTCAAACTACGGACAGGGTTCTTCCCGCGAGCACGCGGCACTGGCACCTTTATATTTAGGTGTGAAGGCGGTTCTGGTGAAAAGCTTTGCGCGGATTCACCGCTCCAACCTGATTAACGCGGGCATTCTGCCGCTTACGTTTGCAAACGAGGCGGATTATGATTTAATTGCGCAGGGGGATGAGCTGGCGCTTGAAGATGTGCGGGCGTTGATTTCTGCCGGACAGACCGATTTGATTTTGAAAAATAAAACAACGGGCAAGGAAATTCCCGTAAAATGCGAGCTTTCCGAACGGCAGAAGGACATTATGCTTGCCGGCGGACTGCTGGATTACACCCGCGAACAGCTGGAGCACTGAGGCTTCGGACAATAAAACACTGGAGGGAATACCATGGCGAAAATTGCAATGAAAACACCATTGGTTGAGATGGACGGCGACGAGATGACGCGCGTGATCTGGAAAATGATTAAGGATGTGCTGATTCTGCCCTATGTGGAGCTGAACACGGAGTATTATGATTTGGGGTTGGATTACCGCAACAAAACGGACGACAAGGTGACGTTTGACAGCGCGTATGCCACGAAAAAGTATGGCGTGGCGGTTAAGTGTGCGACCATTACCCCAAACGCGGCACGGATGCCGGAGTACAATTTAAAAGAAATGTGGAAGTCCCCGAACGGCACAATCCGTGCGATTTTGGATGGCACGGTGTTTCGCAAGCCGATTATTGTAAAGGGTATTACGCCGTTTATTCCCACATGGACAAAGCCGATTACCATTGCCCGTCATGCGTATGGTGATGTGTATAAAAACACGGAAATCCGGTGTGAAGGCGCGGGAAAAGCCGAGCTGGTCTTTACCGGCAAGGACGGCAAAGAAGTTCGCAGGACGATTCACGATTTTGACGGGGACGGTATTATTCAAGGCATTCACAACACGGACAAGAGCATTGAAAGCTTTGCGCGGTCGTGCTTTAACTACGCGCTGGATCAGAAAGAGGACGTGTGGTTTGCCACTAAGGACACGATTTCCAAGACTTATGACCACCGCTTTAAGGATATTTTTCAGGAAGTATTTGACAAGGACTACAAAGAAAAATTTGATGCCGCCGGCATAGAATATTTTTATACGCTGATTGATGACGTAGTTGCGCGGGTGATTCGCTCGACGGGCGGGTATATTTGGGCTTGCAAGAATTATGACGGCGATGTGATGAGCGACATGGTTGCCACGGCATATGGTTCGCTGGGCATGATGACTTCTGTGCTGGTTTCGCCCGAGGGTGTGTATGAATACGAGGCGGCGCATGGTACAGTTCAACGTCATTATTATAAATATCTCAAGGGCGAAAGAACCTCCACGAACTCCGTGGCGACGATTTTTGCGTGGACGGGTGCTTTGAGAAAGCGCGGGGAGCTGGATGGCACGCCGGCGCTTTGCGAATATGCGGACAATTTGGACAAAGCGACCATTCAGACGATTGAAGACGGCGTGATGACGGGCGATTTATACGCAATGAGCAAGCTGGAAAATAAGCAGTCCGTGGATACGGAAACGTTCCTGAAAGAAATCGGCGCACGGCTNNGCGGCGAAAAGAGGAATGATTTATGGCAAAAAACAGCTCGGTATCCGTTTCGGTGATTAAGCGGCTGCCGCGGTACTATCGTTTTTTGGGCGAACTGCTTCGGCAGAATGTGGTGCGGATTTCTTCCCGCGAATTGGCAGCGCTGATGAAGCTGACGGCCTCACAGATACGGCAGGATTTAAACTGCTTTGGGGGCTTTGGACAGCAGGGTTATGGCTACAATGTTGCGGAACTGCACCACGAAATTGGTAAAATTCTGGGCGTGGACAAGGGTTTCCCTACGATTTTAATCGGCGCGGGCAATTTGGGCCGCGCCATTGCCACGCATATCAATTTTGAAACGCGCGGTAGCCGGCTGATTGGCATTTTTGATATCAATCCCGATATTCTCGGCGTGGAGGTTGCTGGGCTGAAGGTTCGCGATGTGGCGGAGCTGGATATTTTTTGCCGGACAAACAAGCCCGTAACAGCTGTGCTTTGTATTCCGAAATCTACCACGCAGCAGATTGCAGACAAGTTGATTCGGCTGGGAATTCGGGCGTTTTGGAATTTCAGCCATTATGACCTAAGCACGGATTACGAAGGCATTGTGGTGGAAAACGTGCACTTGGGTGACAGCCTTTTGACGCTTTCCTATGGCATTAACAATTTGGTAACAGCGCCGGAAACCGAACCGGAAGAATAGCAAAGCATTTGGATACCGATGTGGAAACGCCCAATCCCCTTGCGACACTCAATACGGGGTTGTGCGTTTATGTGGATGCGCTTACCGGCGAAGTCTATATG
>DBRO01000018.1:2588-2867 GCA_002306005.1 Ruminococcus sp. UBA1366
CGCCGGACTGCTGGCAATCGTTCTGCTCAATCTTGCCAATACGGTTTATACGGACACGACGAACGACAAAAGTTATTCCGTGATTGAGGCGCTTTTAACCGAAAGAAACGGACTGGTCCTGCAGGAGTACAGCTTTAACCGATTGGATGTTTCTTTCGGGATTTTGTCCGGTTATGCGGCAATGTTTCTTCCTGTAATTGCTGCAATTCCATTTGTTATCGGTTTTATGGGAGAACGCAATTCCGGCTGTATGCGTATGAATATTTTCCGCACCGGCAC
>DBRO01000107.1:0-1689 GCA_002306005.1 Ruminococcus sp. UBA1366
ACGCCGGCGATTGCCACACGTCGTTTTTGTCCGCCGCTGAGTTCAAATGGAGACTTTTGCAAATGCTCGGCGCGTAATCCCACCAGCCTTGCGGTTTCTTTCACCCGCCGGTCGATTTCCTCCTCGCTCAGCCCCATGTTTTTAGGACCAAACGCAATGTCTTTATAAACGGTTTCCTCAAAGAGCTGGTATTCCGGATACTGGAACACCAGACCGACTTTAAACCGCGTTTGTTTTAATTTCGATTTATCCTGCCAGAGGTCCTCGCCGTCAATATAGAGTTTGCCCGATGTGGGTTTGAGCAGTCCGTTAAAATGCTGAATCAACGTGGACTTTCCTGAACCGGTATGCCCGATGATGCCAATCATTTCATTTTCATTGATTTCTAGGTTGATATGATCCACGGCAACCTTGCGAAACGGGGTGTTTTCGCCGTAGACATAGCTTAAATTTTCGGTTTTGATGACTGCCATTCGCTCATTCCTTACGTTTTAACAAAGATTCCAAAGCCTGCACGCAGGCATCTTCTGTGATGATTTCCGCAGAAATCGGGTAGCCGCTCTTTTGCAGTTCCCAAGCAAGCTCGGTAACCTGCGGTACGTCCAGACCAATGGCTTTCATTTTATCCACCTGCGAAAAAACCTTTTCCGGCACATCATCCAAAAGAATTTCGCCGTTATCCATGACAACCACGCGCTGTGCCTGTGCGGCTTCCTCCATATAATGCGTAATCAGCACAATGGTAACGCTTTGCTCGCGGTTTAGCTGCAGAATGGTTTGCATAATCTCTTTTCTGCCCTGCGGGTCCAGCATGGCGGTGGGTTCATCCAGCAGGATACAATCCGGCCGCATGGCAAGGATTCCCGCAATGGCGACCCGCTGTTTTTGTCCGCCGGAAAGCTTATGCGGTGCGTGATCACGGTACTCGTACATATCCACGGTACGGAGTGCCTGATCCACTCTCTGGCGGATTTCCGCCGGCGGAACGCCCATATTTTCCAACGCAAAGGCAACGTCTTCTTCCACAATCGTAGCGACAATCTGGTTATCCGGATTTTGAAACACCATACCGGCAGTCTGGCGGATTTCCAGCAGGCGGGAAGCGTCCGTTGTGGAAATGCCGTTGACGGTGACTGTGCCGGATTCCGGCAGATTGACGGCGTTGATACATTTGGCAAGCGTGGATTTTCCACTGCCGTTATGCCCCAGCACGGCAACAAATTCCCCGCGCTCAATGTTGAGTGAAAGGTTTTTCAGCACGCGATTGACAACCGGAAGTTCACCGGAATTATCAGTATAAGAAAACGAAAGGTTCTTGACTTCAATAAAACTCATCGGTTAGTTCTTCTCCCAAATTGCGGTAGAGCCGCACGGCAGCGGCTGGTTGGCGCTTTCTACCGGCAGTCCGATTTCCGATGCCAGAACCGTTCCTCCGCGTTTTGGCGTTAGAATTTCGTCCAGCACATATGCCATAACGGAAGGTGACAGTCCGGCGGTATAGCTGTTGAGCATGAAAAACAACGGAGTGTCGCTCAGTACGCCGGCACAGAGTTTGACCAGCCCGTAGACGTTTTCTTCCAGCTTCCAGACTTCTCCGCCGGGACCGCGCCCATAGGAGGGCGGATCCATAATGACTGCATCATAGAAATTGCCGCGGCGGATTTCTCGTTGCACAAATTTTTCGCAGTC
>DBRO01000107.1:1851-2642 GCA_002306005.1 Ruminococcus sp. UBA1366
AGTTCCTGCCAGCCGATTTCCCATGACTGGGGCAGGCGGCGGTGAAATTCCCACACCCCGCCCCCTTTGGCGGAACGGTGATAGACGGCATCGGCTTTTTGCCACTGCGGGGATTTATGCGCGGTTTGCCAGATAATTTGCGGGTCCGGACGAACCAGCAAAAAATTTCCCCACTGCTCCAGCTTTTCGCCGCCGGAGGTATCGAGGATCCGGTAATCCGTCCAAGTGTCGGCAATTCTCATGAAACCCCCTGCTCTTCCACGCCGCAGGCTTGTGCGATTTTGTCCGCGATGCGTTTTGCATAATCCACAATCAGTCCGTAGTGTTTGCCCTCAATCATCACGCGGACAAGCGGTTCTGTGCCGGANNGCTTTGACTTCCTCATCATTCTGCCAAGTGCCTTTTGCGGAATTCTCAATTTTTACGTTCACCAAAGTTTGCGGGTAGGCGGTCATCAGCGCGGCAAGCTCGGACATTTTCAATCCGGTTTGTGCGAGGATTTCCAGCAGTTTTGCGCCGGTTAATTCGCCGTCGCCGGTTTTGGCTTCATCCAGAAAAATAATATGCCCGCTTTGTTCGCCGCCGAGGTTATAGCCGCCCTTTTGCATTTCTTCCAGCACATAGCGGTCCCCCACGCCTGTGGTGGTGACAACAACACCGTTTTCCTTGGCGTATTTAAAGAAGCCGAGATTCGTCATAACGGTTACCACGCAGGTATTATGCTTGAGCGTGCGATTCTGCTTCATATATTTTGAGAAAATTGCCAGCAGTTTATCCCCGTCCACAAGCGC
>DBRO01000107.1:2721-6202 GCA_002306005.1 Ruminococcus sp. UBA1366
AACAGCTTGCGCCCAGTCCGGTGAAAAGCTTTTCCGCACAGGAAAAAGACGCGCCGTTGGCACAATCAATGCCGACACGCAGACCGCGAAAGGGCGTATCAATGCACTTCATAATGACACGGACATAATCCCACTCGGCGTTTTTTTCGCGGACGACTCTGCCGACATATTTGCCGTCTGAAAGCCGCATATCCTCGGGATAATCGAGAATCAGCGCTTCGATTTCTGCTTCAATTTCATCGGAAAGCTTAAAGCCTTCTTTTGAAAACAGCTTAATGCCGTTAAATTCCATACTATTGTGGGAGGCGGAAATCATCACGCCCGCATCCGCGCCGTATTTGGGTATCAGCGTTGCCACGGCGGGGGTAGGAATGACACCCAGCAGGTGTGCGTCCGCGCCCACAGAGCAGATACCGGCAACCAATGCCGCCTCCAACACATCGCTGGAAATGCGCGTATCCTTGCCGATTAAAATTTTAGGTTTATGCTGCGTGGTTTTGGTCAGCACGAGCGCCGCGGCTCTGCCGATATTCATTGCTGTTTCGCAGGTGAGTTCTGTAATGGCGACTCCCCTTGCACCGTCCGTTCCAAACAGTCTTCCCATACAAAAATTCCATCCTTTCGTACTATGTTTGTTCCACAAAAATATTTTCTTTTTTTACAATAATGACATTTGTCCGCCGCAGTCTTTTTTTTCAAATCCTAAATGGCGGTAAGCAGCTTCCGTCGCGCAGCGCCCACGCGGGGTTCTGGATAAGAATCCAAGCTGCATGAGGTACGGTTCGCATACGTCCTCCAGCGTAATGGCTTCCTCCCCGATTGCCGCGGCTAGGGTTTCCAGCCCCACAGGGCCGCCGCCGTAGCCTTTGATAATCATGGTGAGCATTCGTTTATCCATGGTGTCCAGTCCCAGCGCGTCCACTTCCATGCGGTCTAGGGCAATTTGTGCGATTTCTTTGGTGACTCTGCCATTTCCCATAACTTCCGCGAAATCCCGCACCCGTTTGAGCAGGCGGTTGGCAATTCTAGGTGTTCCGCGGGAACGCTTTGCAAGTTCCATAGCCCCATCGGTATCGCAGGCAATGCTCAAAATAACGGCGGAACGCAAAATAATATCACAAAGCTGTTCGTGCGTATAAAGCTCCAGCCGGTGAATCACGCCGAAACGGTCGCGCAGGGGTGAGGTGAGCTGACCGGCACGGGTGGTTGCGCCCACAAGCGTAAAATGGTTTAAGTCTATCCGTATCGAACGCGCCTGTGCGCCTTTTCCCATAATAATATCCAGCGCGAAATCTTCCAACGCAGGGTACAGGACTTCCTCCACGGCGCGCGAAAGACGGTGAATTTCATCGATGAACAGCACGTCGCCGGTTTCCAGCCCTGTAAGGAGTGCGGCAAGATCGCCGGGCTTTTCAATGGCAGGACCGGAGGTAATCCGAAGGTTCACGCCCATTTCGTGCGCGATAATGCCGGAAAGCGTGGTTTTACCCAGCCCCGGAGGACCGTATAACAGCACGTGATCGAGCGGTTCGCCCCGCCTTTTTGCGGCTTCAATATAGATTTTTAAATTCTCTTTGACTTTATCCTGCCCGATGTATTCGCTGAGGGTTTTTGGGCGCAGGCTGTAATCCACTTCATCCGGACTGTCCTGTTTAATTACTTCCGGTGCGACAATTCTGTTTTCAAAATCGAACTCGCCGTCGTTATTTTCTTTAATCATCGGCGCGAATGCCGCCTCCTTTATGGGTTATTTACGGTATCCTGCGATGGAGCGCAGTGCCTGCTTAATGATTTCCTCGGCTGGCAGTGCGGAATCAATTCCGGCGACTGCTGAAACCGCCTCGGACTGGGAATAACCTAACACCATCAGCGCAGAAACGGCTTCGCTTGCCGCATTGGCTGTGCTGATTTCTGGGAGGTCTTCCCCCAAATCCAGCGTGGCGGCGGTGCGGGAAATCTTATCTTTTAATTCCAGAACCACACGCTGGGCAATTTTTGCGCCGATGCCTTTAATTTTCTTGAACGCGGCGGCATTGCCCGAAGCAATGGCGGCGGCGAACTTCTGCGGCGTTAATTCCGACAGGATTGCCGCGGCGACTTTTGGCCCGATGCCGGAAACCCCAATCAGCAGGCGGAAGGCGTTGAGTTCTTCTTTTTCCGCGAAGCCGTACAGTTCTACGGCATCCTCGCGCACGACTAGATGCGTGAGCAGGGTGACATCGGATTTTTCACCCTGAATTTTCCGCAGAGTATTGAGCGTGGTGCGGCAGGCATAGCCAACACCCGCGCACGAAATCACGGCGAGGTCCGGCTCGGTATGAATGAGTTTTCCTGTAACACTATAAATCATGGTTGTTCTCCGTAAATTACAGCCCGCAAAGCACGGAATTATAGAGCCTTGCGTGCGTGATAGCAAGCGCCAGCGCATCGGCAGTATCGTCCGGCTTGGGGATTTCTTTAAGTTTGAGCAGGGTGCGGGTCATTTCCTGCACCTGATATTTTTCCGCTCTGCCGTAGCCGGTGATGGTAGTTTTTACTTGCAAAGGGGTGTATTCCGCAAGGGTAATCCCCCGCTGCACGGCAGGCAGTATGGTAACGCCGCGTGCCTGTGCGACATTGATGACTGTTTTTTCGTTGGTATTGAAAAATAATTTTTCAATCGCCATGTGGTCGGGTTTATATTTATCGAGAATTTCACTTAAATCCGTAAAAATCGTGTTCAGCCGCAAAGGAAAGGGCGTGTGCGCCTCGGTGGTAATCGCGCCATAACTGATTGTGCGGAACTGGCAGTTCGTATAATCTAGAATTCCGAACCCAACGATGGCATAGCCGGGGTCGATTCCGATCACTCTCATCCGTTGATTTTTCCTTTCCTCCGCTTGGTGATTTCAAGAATTTCTAATTCAGGCTTCGTATTAACAATTTATTATATCATTTTTCTTGAAATTATGCAAGCAAAATGGGCGCGTTTTCGAAAAGAAAATGCAGATATTGATACAAAAAAAGGAATATCCTTGCCGGTTATTCAACCGCCGGTAGGGACATTCCGTTTTTTGCGAATTGAACTACGACATTTCCCCGATGGGGATGATCCTGTCCGCCCAATCTTCATAGAATGCCGCTTCGTGCGACACAAGCAGGATACTTCCCTGCCATTTTTGCAATTCTTGTTGGAGGACTTCCTTGGTTTCCTTATCCAGATGGTTGGTGGGTTCATCCAGAATCAGCAGGTTTGCTTGTGTCAGCATTAACACACACAGCTTGATTTTGGACTGTTCGCCGCCGCTAAGGGTTGCGACTGCCTGCACGGCGTTTTTTGCCGGAATGCCGCACTGCGCCAGATACTTTCGCACTTGTTTTTCCGGCAGCTTTGGGTAGTGATCCATGACGATTTGCACGGCGGTTTGCTCGTCGTTCTCCCATTCCAGTTCCTGTTGCAGGTAGCCGATTTTGATGGTTTCGCCAAAGCGGAAACGCCCTG
>DBRO01000107.1:6313-8117 GCA_002306005.1 Ruminococcus sp. UBA1366
ATTTTATCCAGTTGCTTTTGCCTGCCGCGTGCCATGCCGGCGGTGGAGGCGCGGGCTTTATTTTTTGCGATGAATTCTTCCAGCTGTTTGATTTGCCGTTGCTGTGCGGCAAGTTCATTTGCGTAGTTTTCGCGCTTCATTTCTTTAAGCTTTAAAAATTTTGAGAAATTACCGTAGTATTTTTCAATCATTCCGTGCTCGATATCGCAGATGCAGGTGGTTACCTGATCCAGAAAGGCAAAATCGTGCGATATGACAATAAAGGCACCCGGAAAAGCTTGCAGGATGCCGGTAAGCCATTCCACGTGTTCTTTATCCAAAAAGTTTGTCGGCTCGTCCAGCAAGAGCAAGTCCGGCTGTTCCAGCAATAATTTTGCCAGAATCACGCGGGCGCGCTGACCGCCGCTGATTTCGCCCATAAAGCTTTCCATGCCCATTGCGGTAATGCCAAGACCGTCGGCGACCTTCATGATTTTGCTTTCAATTTCGTAAAAGCCGCGGTTTTCCAGCACGCTTTGGTAGTCTGACACGGATGCAATGGTTTCCTCGCTGAAATCGTCGCCCATGCGGTTATACAGTTCTGTTAACGTATTTTCAATTTCATACAAATCCGCAAAGGCGGTTTGGAGATATTCAAAAATCGTGATGCCGGTATTGGTATGGACATACTGGTCGAGATAGCCGATGCGGATGTTATTTTGCACGCGAATTTCGCCCTTATCGGGAATGATTTCGCCGCTAATCGTATTGAGCAGCGTGGTTTTTCCCGTGCCATTTTGTCCGACAATGCCCATATGCTCGCCTTTGAACAACTCAAAGGAAGAATTGAGATACAGCACTTTATCGCCAAAGGAATGTGTCAAGTTGATTGCTTCAATTAATGCCATGTTGGACTCCTTTAATTTGCTTGGTATGAAAAAGCAGGCATACCCTTGTACGCCTGTGCAGTCGTTACACCGATGCGCAACATTTCACAATAGTATAGCATATTTTGAATGTGGTTGCAAGTGCGGACGGAAACGCCTGAATTTAATGATATCAAAATTATTTCGATACAGCAAAGAAAATAATCGCACTCACAAGGTTGTGAGTGCGATTATGAATCCAAACTTTACGTTTGGTGGTTGCGGCGGCTGGATTTGAACCAACGACCTTCGGGTTATGAGCCCGACGAGCTACCGAACTGCTCCACACCGCGTTATATTTTTGACTGCTTGACTATTATAGCACTTTTAAAATCGCTTGTCAAGTGTTTTTTTTCAGTTTTTAAAAGAAACTTTCCGATAGTTATTGATTTACATTTATTTATTTTTATGTTAAACTAGTATTGGTACAAGTAATTGTATAAGATCATCTATCATAATAAGGAGGCTGATACCATGGCACTGCGTTTCTTAACCATTGGTATATTTCTTTTTTGTATCATCTTTACGATGATACTTAGTAAAAACAGCAAACCAACTTCGCTGTTGAAATTAAAAGAGATTCGTACAAATTTTCTGGAAATCCAATTACCGCCAGCTCTTATCTGGATGGAACGCGTAATTGCTTTACTTTCCGGCGCTGCCAGTGTGGGCATGGTACTGATTCCGCAATATTTTTATGTTGCTGTTTTTGTGCCTTGTATGTTCCTTATGCTGACAGCTTTTTTATTTGCTTGCGGTATGAGAAGTTGGCGGCTGATTTTGTTGGATGATTGTTTTGTTTACCGGACTTTTTTGCGAAAAACATATCGCATCTGTTATTCGGACATCACTTCCTACAAGCTGACGAACCGATTTCTTCACATAAAAACGAAAAAGAA
>DBRO01000107.1:8210-8693 GCA_002306005.1 Ruminococcus sp. UBA1366
GTATTGTGCTCCCCGCCCATAATCCGGGCAAGCTCCAGTTTTCTGCCGGCAAAATCCAGTGGTTGAACTTCTGTGAGAGTTCTTCCCTGTTCGGTATGTTTTTCTATTAAAATATGCTGATCCGCCATAACGGCAATCTGTGCTAAATGCGTAACGCACAAAACCTGCCGGTATCCGGCAATTTCATGCAGCTTCTGCCCAATTTTTTGTGCGGCACGGCCGCTGACACCGGTATCGATCTCATCAAAAATCATCGTGCCAATGTTATCGCGGGCGGCGGTAACACTTTTTAACGCCAACATAATACGCGACAATTCGCCGCCGGATGCGATTTTTGCAAGCGGTTTGGGTGTTTCCCCCGCGTTGGCGGAAATTAAAAATTCCACGGAATCCATACCGGCTTGCGTAAGCTTTCCTTGCTCCATCGAAACCACAATTTGAACGTCTTTCATATTGAGAAACGCCAGTTCCTCCGCAACTTGC
>DBRO01000112.1:0-121 GCA_002306005.1 Ruminococcus sp. UBA1366
GCTTTTTGCATACAATAGTACAGGTCTTTTTACCGATTTTTCAAACAACGGAGGGATTTTTATCAATATTTCGGAATTGCTTTTGCTAGCCGTCGGGCTTTCCATGGATGCGTTTGCAGTC
>DBRO01000112.1:302-2861 GCA_002306005.1 Ruminococcus sp. UBA1366
TGTTGATACAAGGGCTTGCAACCAGTATTGATGCGCTCGCCGTGGGCATTTCCTTTGCCGCACTTAACGTGAATATCATCACCGCCGCGCTGTTCATCTGTGCGGTTACCTGTGTGCTCAGTTGTATCGGTGTGGTGCTTGGGAAAAAATCCGGCGGCTTTCTGGGTGAAAAAGCTCGCTTTGTCGGTGGTATCATTTTAATCGGTATCGGCGTGAAAATCTTCATTGAGCATACCTTTTTCGGCGGCTGAACCAAACCAAAGTTCAGCACCGTTTTAAAGCCGCAAATTATATGAAATATCAAAGCTTAGTAAATATTATATTCATAAAATTCTGTTATACTTACAATAATTTATGCTTGTGTGTAGAAATTTTCTGATATTCTGCGCAAAAATCTCCACAGCGATCAAGAAAGGAAACCCATGATACGTCTTGCGATTTTTGATATGGACGGTACGCTGGTGAATTCTCTGGAGGACTTAGCGGATGCGTGTAACCGGATTCTGCTCATGCACGGACTGCCGGAGTACGAAACCGACCGTTACCGTTATTTTGTNNTGCCGGACAACCTCCGCGATGGAGATACCATCCGCCGTTATTATGATGAATTCACCGCCTATTATAAAGTCCATTGCAACGATAAAACCGCCCCCTATGCGGGCATACCAGAAGCGCTTGCCGCATTGCGGAAAGCAGGTTTTCAGTTGGCGGTTGCCTCCAATAAGCCGGATATCGCCGCGCAGGAAATCGCCGCAAATATGTTCGGGGAAAGCACCTTTGATCTCGTTTTGGGCAAAACCGATACCCGCCCAACCAAACCCGACCCGCAAATCATCCACGATATTTTAGCGGTGCTGAAATGCCCGCCGGAGCAAGCCGTGCTGATTGGGGATACAAACGTCGATGTCCGCACGGGAAAAAACGCCGACGTGCGCGTGATTGGCTGTGCGTGGGGCTTCCGCGGCAGGGAAGAACTGCAAACCGCAGGTGCGGATTGGATTTTGGATTCGCCGGAAGAATTGCCCGCCTTGCTTGCGGAAATTGACAAAGCAAATTGATATTCACAAATCAAGATTGACCGAAAGGAAATGTGAGGATATGAATTACAGCATCAAAGAAGTCACGGAGCGGCTGAAAGGACTGCGGATTGCCTGCGATTTGTCCATCGAGGAATTCTGCGAAAAGACCGGCATTGACGTGGAGGACTACCGTAAGGTTGAGGAGGGCGAAAAGGACTTCTCCATTATGTTCCTGTATAAGTGCAGTGAGTTTTTCAACATCGATTTAGTGGAACTGCTCACCGGAATGCCCCCGCACCTAACCACGTATTCCATTGTCCGCAAGGATAAGGGACTGCCCATTGCCCGTCGGGAACGCTTTGCGTATCAGCACCTTGCGTACCTGTTCAAAAATAAGGACATCGAACCTTTGCTGGTGAAAGCGCCCTATGAGGAGTCCGAGCAGAACAAGCCGATCAAAATGTCCGTCCACGAAGGACAGGAGTGGGACTATATCCTCAAAGGTAGTATCAAATTCGTTATCGGCGAGCATACGGAAATCCTTCAGGAAGGCGATTCGCTGTATTACGACTCCAAAACGCCCCACGGTATGATTGCCGTTGGCGGGAGCGACTGCGAGTTTCTTGCCATTTTAATTAAGAAATAACCGAAAGGATTTGTTCGCCGTGATGAAGGATTTTTATAAACAGTTTGTCCGTGAGGAATTTGATGAACAGGGAAATTTGACAAAATTCGAGTTGAACTGCAAAGAGAACTATAATTTTTCGTATGACGTAATTGATGCCATTGCCGAAAAAGAACCTGACCGGGTCGCCATGCAGTGGCTTAGTCCTACCGGAGAGTACCACGAGTTTACCTTCCGTGATTTTTCAGAAAAAAGCAATCAGGTCGCCAATATGATGCTTGCCCATGGAGTAAAAAAAGGCGATATGGTCATGGCAGTGTTAAAGCGCCACTACCAATTTTGGTTTTTAAGCTATGGGCTGATGAAAATCGGCGCGATTATCATCCCCGCTACCAACCAGCTCACGGTGAAGGATTACGTCTACCGGTTTGATTCCGCCTCTGTGAAGTATATTGTCGCTACCTCGGACGGCGAAACCCCAGAGCACGTCGAGCAGGCGCAGGAAACCTATACTGGTCTTGCGGAAAAATTCATTGTGAAAAAAGACCGCGCCGGCTGGACGAATTTTGATACCGAACTAGAAAAATTCCCAAAAACGCTGGAGCGCGTTCCCACCCGCGTGGAAGAACCGATGGTGTTGTATTTCAGTTCCGGCACAACGGGCTATCCCAAGATGGTTATGCACGATTATTACTATACCGCCGGACATATCCTCACCGCAAAATATTGGCATAATATTCAGGACGGCACCCTCCATCTGACGGTTTCGGAAACCGGATGGGCGAAAAGCGCATGGGGAAAACTGTTCGCCCAGCTGACCTGCGGGGGCAAATTTTTCGTCTACGATTTCGACCGATTCCATGCGGAGGAATTGTTGAAAATTTTGCAGGATTATAAAATCAATTCGTTCTGCGC
>DBRO01000112.1:2880-3802 GCA_002306005.1 Ruminococcus sp. UBA1366
GGCGAAGCACTCAATCCGGAGGTGTTCAATAAATTCTATGAATACACCGGCTTAAAGCTCATGGAGGGCTTTGGACAAACCGAAATGGTGCTTGCAGTTGCGAATTTAGTCGGCATGGAACCCAAACCCGGCTCCATGGGCAAACCCGTTCCGCTGTACGATATGGACATCGTGGACGAGAACGGCAATTCCGTTCCCGTGGGAGAAGTGGGCGAAATCTGCATCCGTACCAACGGGCAAAAGCATAAATCGCTGTTTTTAAAATACTACCGCAACGAGAAGGCAACCAATGCCGCATGGCACGATAACCTCTACCATACCGGTGATACCGCATGGAAGGACGAGGACGGTTACTACTGGTATGTGGGAAGAACCGACGATCTGATTAAAGCAAGCGGCTACCGCATCGGCCCGTTTGAAATTGAAAGCGTGCTGATGGAACACCCCAGCGTGCTGGAATGTGCCGTCACAGGCGCAAAGGACCCCATCCGCGGACAGGTAGTGAAAGCGACAATTGTGCTTGCCAAGGGCTACCAGCCCAGCGATGCACTAGTAAAGGAATTGCAGGATTACGTCAAACACGCAACTGCGCCGTATAAGTACCCGCGCATTGTGGAATTTGTGGAGGAACTCCCCAAAACCATCAGCGGAAAAATCCGCCGGGTAGAAATCCGCGGCGATGAGGAAAAACCGATATAAAAACCAAATCTGCCTTGCAAATGGCTTGCGAGGCAGATTTTTTGTACGGTGTTGCCTTACGAATTGCAGTAGCTGTCGTGATACATCCAAAGCTTTGTGTGAATACAGCCGGCATTGTCGGTAAAAACGCGCAGGCGGGAAATGCTTTCGTTGGCAAGTGCAAAATCCGCAGAGTCGGAATGCACCCGATCCAGTAAATCCTCACCGGAATACCCGCAGTAGG
>DBRO01000112.1:3851-5640 GCA_002306005.1 Ruminococcus sp. UBA1366
GCCCGCGTTGCGGCAATGCTGTTTGCGCCGTTATATTGGTCGTAACTGCCCTCGGTGTCCGCCATATGCACATGGGAAATCATCCGGGTGTGGTCGGTTTCGTACCCGTAGCTTTCCACATTTAGGCTGGAATAATCCAGCGTCTGCGCGCTTGTGGGCGCAGTTAGGCGAATTTCGTTCGCCCCGCGCAGGTAGGGAAGATTCTCGTAGGCTTTCAGCCCGTAAGCGTTCAGCGCATCCCAAATCGAACCGTTCTTTTTCACATAAACGTAATTCACCGTTGCCGTGTTTTGCTCGTGGGAAACGTTCGGCAGGGCAATGTTGTTTGAAAACAGCGTGTCCAGATTCACGTTTAAATTCATGCCGGGAACCGGCTGGTTGGTTAAAAGCTCTGCGGAAAATCCGCGGGAATTCACAGTGGTAACCAAGCCTTCTGCCGTCTGTGTAATCGTACAGCTCCGTATCGTGCCAAAATGCAAAATCTGCGAACCATAATACAACCGGCACCACAGATATTCGCCCAGCGGCAAATGCGGCTCATAAAGCTGTAAGGAAACTTGCGTGTAAGGCGTGTAGCGTTCTTTTTCAAATACAAGCCGCCGGATCTTCTGGGAAATATACACCGTGCCGGAGGAATGTCTCAGCTCAATTTTAAAAATTTCCATCCTGTCCTCCTAAGCGTTTAATAAAACGACTTCCACCTTTGCGAAATTTCCCTGTACTTCAGCCAAGCGGAAGCTTTCCAAAAAATAGGCGGATAAATCCAAGCCGCCAACGGAAACAGCAAAGCCCTCCGTTTTTATTTTTTGTGAAAAATAACCGGAAATAGTCTGCACCATATCGGCGGGAATTACACAGCGGATTTTTATTCTAAACCCTGCCGAACCGCCGTCCAAACAGGCGTTTGTGCCGTTAATCAGCGGAACAAGCGTAAGCCGGCGCGTTTCGGAAACCTCATAATCCGTCACAGTAAACGTGTAGAAATCCGTAACGAACAACGCCCTTTCGCGTGTAACAGTACTAGTCATTTCCGTTTCCTCCCACCGGCTGATATGGCTCCATAAACGTTGTTTTCAGGCGAAGTGTCATTTCCGCAAAAAGCCGTTTGTGAACTGTGCTGAATCCGGTTTTGTCCAGAGAAACTCCGGTTGCATCCAGATTTCCAAGCAAAAGCCCCTCCATTACCGTCCGGCAACGCGAGGAAAAATCCGCGCTGTCCGGCACATTCCCACGCGGGGAATATAAACGCAAAAGCACCCGTGTGTCCAGTTCAAACCGCATTACACCCGTTGCGGGATGCCGGCAAGCACCGGTAAGCTCCGCGCCCAAGCTGTGTAAAAACGCAAACCGCTGTGCCGAATAATTTTCCAAACACGTTTGCGGCTGTTCAAATTCATGCAAAACGGTAAACTCCGCTCCGGTTAGGATTTCAGCAATTGCAGGCTGTAAAATTTCCGGAAAAATCAAATTCTTCCCACCCCCTCAAAAAAGAACGCGTCCGGCGCAGTGAGGTCATTGATCTGTTCCAAAGACGTGTTGCGAAGCGCCAGTGCCGCCTGATAACGGGCGGATTCTTTGTAGTTGGTCGTCAGTTTGCCCTCTGCGGTAACGAGCGTGGTTTCTTGGAGCAGTTCGGAGAGCGTGTAGTCGTACAGAGCAACCGCCGCCGCCGCGTGTTCGCACCGGATTTGGGCGGCTGTGTTTTGCGGAGGTGCTGCAAGCTTGCTTTCAATGTAGCAAACCGCGCTTTCCGCCAAATCGCGGTATTTGCGCACGGTTTCCGCATCCA
>DBRO01000082.1:0-467 GCA_002306005.1 Ruminococcus sp. UBA1366
GCCGGCATTGCGCTTACCACGCTGTATTCTGACCAAGGCTGGATTGGCAAATGGTTTGCGCAGTTCGGGATAAAAATTTCCTACACAAAAACAGGAATTATTCTGGCAATGATTTTTATTGGAATTCCCTTTGTGGTGCGGAGCATTCAGCCCGTGCTGGAAAAGCTGGATGTGCAGTACGAAGAAGCCGCGGCTATGATGGGCGCGGGCAGCTTCCGCATTTTTAGCCGTGTCATTTTTCCGGAGATTTGCCCCGCGGCGCTGACGGGATTTGGGCTTGCCTTTGCACGCAGTTTGGGCGAATACGGCAGTGTGGTGTTTATTGCGGGTAATATTCCGTACGAAACGCAGATTACGCCGCTGATGATTATGAATAAGCTGGAGCAGTTTAATTATCCGGCGGCAACCTCAATTGCGTTGGTGATGTTGATTTTTTCTTTTGTGCTATTGTTCGGTATTAATTTTTT
>DBRO01000082.1:522-1485 GCA_002306005.1 Ruminococcus sp. UBA1366
GTTTATGCACTGCGGCAGGGCTGGGAAACCTTTTCCGGCGCGATTGCCGACCCCTATGCCGGGAAGGCATTACAGCTTACCCTGCAAGCAACCGGCATTACACTGCTGGTGAATACCATCTTTGGTGTGTTTGCCGCATGGACCATTACAAAATACCGTTTTCGCGGCAAGCAAACGCTGACCACGCTGATTGATATTCCGTTTTCCATTTCCCCGATTATTGCCGGACTGGTTTTCATTTTGGTTTTCGGCAGAATTGGATGGTTGTATCCGTTTTTGCAGGAACACAATCTGAAGGTGGTGTTTGCAACGCCGGGCATTGTGCTGGCAACTATTTTTGTGACGTTCCCGTTTATTTCCCGCGAACTGATCCCGCTTATGCAGGCGCAAGGCAGTGAGGAAGAAGAAGCCGCCGCGCTTATGGGAGCGGGGTTGTTCAGTATTTTTCGTCGCATAACTTTACCGCATATCCGCTGGGGACTGGTGTACGGAATGATTCTTTGCACGGCACGGGCGCTTGGGGAATTCGGCGCGGTTTCGGTGGTGTCCGGACATCTGCGCGGCAAAACCGTCACGCTGCCATTACACGTGGAAATCCTGTTCAATGAATTTAAGCTTACCGCGGCCTTTGCGGTTTCGTCGATTCTGGTTCTGATTGCGCTCGTGATTTTGCTGCTGCGCAACATTGCCGAATACCATGTAAAGAGAGTTGAGAAATAATATGTATGTAGAACTCAAAGACATCAACAAACGGTTTGGCGGCTTTCAGGCGGCGGACAACATCAGTTTTTCAATAGAAAAAGGAAAACTCATCGGACTGCTGGGACCGTCCGGCAGCGGAAAAACAACGATACTTCGTTTGATTGCCGGATTAGAAACCCCAGACAGCGGGGATATTATTTTAAACGGGCAGCGGGTAAATGACCTTTCACCGAGCAAGCGGGGAATTGGGTTTGTGTTTCA
>DBRO01000082.1:1644-4705 GCA_002306005.1 Ruminococcus sp. UBA1366
ATTTTTGTTACACATGATCAGGAAGAAGCCGTGGAGGTTGCCGATGAAATTCTTATTACCAATCATGGGCGGATTGAGCAAATCGGCACACCCGTAGAAATTTATAAAAACCCTGCCACGCCTTTTGCTGCGCGGTTTATCGGGGAGAATTTTCTGCTTAACGATTATGGCAAACTGCATGGCTTTACCAAGGACGCGGATTTTCCGCAGGCGGTGGTTCGTCCGGAATTTATCCGGTTGACAAAAATCAACAAGGAGCTGTATCCGTATGCCTCCGCGCATGGTGTGGTAAAAAGCGTGCTGTTTCGCGGAAATTTTCTGGAGATTCATCTCGATGTTGCCGGACANNNTATCGGTTGTATTTGATGAACGAAACGCAAGTCCGTTTGGTGGAAAATGCTTCACTGAAAAGTACGTCGGAATTTACGATTTGATGCTAAGAATTCATTAAAAATAAATATTTAAATCAGCCGCACCGGACGAATTTGTTCGGTGCGGGTAAGGGTTACACCAAAGGCTTTGGGAATGGTATCACCTTGCAGGATTTCTGCCGGCGTACCGGTTTGAAGGAGCTTTCCTTGAAAGAGCACGGCAAGGCGGTCGGCAATTTCCAGTGCGGCGGAGAGGTCGTGCAGGACAAGGACGATACATTTTCCGGCATCGCGGAGTTCATCCAGCAGGGCGAAAAAATCCAGTTGGTGTGCGATGTCCAGATAGGTTGTGGGTTCATCAAACACTAGGGTTTGCGTATCCTGCGCCAAAAGCATAGCGAGATAGGCGCGTTGGCGTTCCCCGCCGGAAAGCTGTGGGAGCGGCAGCTGCGCTTTTTCCAAAATGCCGGTGCGTGCCATGGCGGCAGCGGCAAGCGCACGGTCCTGCGCGCGGTAAACCCGCGGATAAGAAAGCCACGGAAATCGTCCGTGCAAAACGAGCGTTTCCACGGAAAGCTCCGGTACGGTGCGGCTTTGCGGCAGTACTGCGATTTTTTGTGCAATTCGGTTTCGTGTCATGGCGGAAAGTTGCTCACCGTCTGCGAAGATTTCCCCGCCAAAAGGCGGCAACTGTCCGCAAAGCAGCCGGAGCAGCGTGCTTTTTCCAGAGCCGTTCGCCCCAATGAGTGCGGTAATGCTGCGGTCGGGAAAAGTCAGCGTGATATTTTGAACAACGGGTTTGTTTCCGTATCCGCCCGTTACGTTTTGTAAATCAATCATGTCGTTTTCTCCTTTCTCGAAAAAGCAGCCAGAGGAAAAACGGTACGCCCAGATAGGCAATCAGGATGCCCACGGGGAGTTCAAATGGGGCGAAAATCACTCGTGCGGCGGTGTCGCAAAGTACAAGAAATGCCGCGCCCAGCAGCGCACAAGCGGCCGCCCGTGTGCGGGTTCCCGCAGTGGGGAGCAGTAAGCGCACAATGTGCGGAATGATTAATCCCACAAAGCCGATGAGTCCGCCAAAGCTCACCGCTGCACCCGCCAGCGCCGCTGCAAGTACCAGAAAAACAAATCGCCATCCACGCACGTGTAATCCCAAGGAAAGCGCGGTCGGTTCGCCTAAGCTGAGGATTTCAAGTTCGGGCGAAAAGACCAGCACCAGCACAACGCAAGGGAGGATCACCGCGGCGGCGGGCGCAAGCAGGGTTGTGGTTACTCCGGAAAACCCGCCGTTCTGGAAATCCCGCAGTGCGCCCATGATATCAGGGTACAGGGTAACCAGCGTGCTGATTCCGGCATTGAGCAAGCTGGAAATGGCAACACCCGCCAAAACCAGCGTCATGCGGGAGGCGCCGGATTTTCGCGCGGCGGTGTACACACAAAGCAAAGTGATCAAAGCACCTGCAAACGCCGCAAGCGGGAAAAGCAGTACGCGTTCGGGAAAGAACGTCATGCAAATGGCAGCGGCAAGGCCTGCGCCGGCATTGACACCAATTGTGCCGGGGCTTGCCAGCGGATTGGTCAGTACGGTTTGGACAAGAAAGCCGGATACTGCCAGCGCAGTACCGGCAAGCAGTCCGGCAAGCAGGCGCGGCAGCCGGACATACCACAAAATTCTTCCCGCAGCGGTTGTGGAATCCAAAAAGCCGGAAAATAACGCGCCTGTGCGAATTCGCACCGCGCCCATGGTCAGTGCGGTAACAGCCGCCAGCAGCACGGCAAGAATCAAACATATTATCACCGCTCTGGTTCGGGTATGTTTAGTCATAAAGAATCTCCCATAGCTGCGCATATGCCTGCGCCCATCGCTGATTGGGCTTTTGGTGGAATAAATCCTTGGGCAGCGTTATGTAGTTACCCGCTTGTACGGCGCCCAGCTTTGCCCATGCGGGGTTGGAAAGCAGAGTTTCTTGCAGCGCTGCCTGCGCTTTTTCCTCCGAATCCCCCATGGTGGTTACAAAAATATAGTCCGGTTCTTCGCGCAGAATCACTTCCATGCTAAGCGTATCCAGCAGGGAGGTTTCGCTGTCCGCAAGATTGACAGCGCCCAAATCTTGAAGCATTTTTCCTGCCATGGTATCGCTGTTGCGTGCGGTTACTTTTCCCGCGCCGGCACGCAGCAGTAAAACTCGGGGCGCAGACGTTGTGCGAGGACGCGCAAGAATTTCCGCAATCTGCGCTTCTATTTCCAGCCCGTTGGTTTGATACAAATCCTTGCGGCCGGTTAAATCCGTGCAAATGTCAAGCATTTTCAGGTAGTCGTCAAATTCCTCCACGCGAAAATACGCAATGGGAATCCCCGCCGCGCTCAGTTGGTCGGACAACGCCATCTGTCCGCTGATTTCCGCAGAAAAAATCACCAGCTGCGGATTGCACGCCAGAATGGTTTCCGCGCTGGGGTTGTGCAGGCTGCCAATGTCGGTTACGGTTTCGGGCAAAGAGAAATCCAGCGTGAAAGCATCGCTGGTTGTGCCGGTGAGGGTTCCACCCGCAAGCAGCCAAGTTTCAGCAAAGCTACCGGAGGCGGCAATGACACGGTCGGTTCCTTGTATGGTAACCGTATTGCCAAGCGAATCTGTAAAGGTGATTGCCTGTGCGGATTCGGCTGTGCCGGCATCCGGCAAAGTTTG
>DBRO01000044.1:0-1086 GCA_002306005.1 Ruminococcus sp. UBA1366
GTAGTTCAATGGTAGAACTCCAGCCTTCCAAGCTGGTCGCGTGGGTTCGATTCCCATCACCCGCTCCAATTTTTCGCAAACCGCAGGTTCAGGCATTTTTGCGCACCGGTCGGTGCTGTTTTTATGTCAGGCGAATGTTCTTGAAAAACGTTCAGAAAAATTCTGACTGCGGTTTCAAAGCCTTCGGCATTCGCGCCTTTAGCTCAGCTGGATAGAGCAACTGCCTTCTAAGCAGTAGGCCACAGGTTCGAGTCCTGTAAGGCGCGCCATTCATGGTGGGTATAGCGTAGCTGGTTAACGCGTCAGTTTGTGGCACTGAAGACCGTGGGTTCGAGTCCCATTATCCACCCCACACAAAACCCCCGTGAGCACTACGTTCGCGGGGGTTTGTTTTTCATTGACGTATGCAGTACCACAGAAAAAACCTCCGGCTGGCATTCCGAAGGCTTTTTCTGTACATTTCATTGGAGGAAGTTGAAAAAATGAAGGTTGATACGCAGCCGTGATTCGAAATACGAACAGATAGGCTTGTGTAAGTATTTCAATTTCGGATTTGTATCGTACCACAGGATTGCTTGTTCCTGTGATGTTATTATTATAGTATGCGATTATGTTTATTTGGTGAAAAGCAAGGGAAAACTAAACAAAAGGCTTGCGATATTTACAGTGAAAGCCCTTTCTTGCGGTGCTGTTTTAGTAAATTCGCAGAACTGTTTCGACGTGCGTTGACAAAAAACGCGCGGTGGGTGTATAATGAACTGGAAGAAAAAACATTCCGCCATGGAGCGGAATTCTTTTTGTAATTTGAAATTTGTCCGAAAAAGAAAGGATTTGGAATATGCGTAGGGAAGATCTCAGAAACATTGCTATCATCGCGCACGTGGACCACGGCAAGACTACACTGGTGGACGAAATGCTCAAGCAAAGCGGAGCGTTTCGGGAAAATCAAGAGGTTGCCGAGCGCGTGATGGACTCCAACGACATTGAGCGCGAACGCGGCATTACGATTCTGGCAAAAAATACGTCCATCCTGTATCAGGGCGTGAAAATTAACATTGTGGATACCCCCGGCCACGCCGATTTCGG
>DBRO01000044.1:1092-3907 GCA_002306005.1 Ruminococcus sp. UBA1366
CCCATGCCGCAAACGCGGTTTGTTCTGCAAAAAGCACTGGAGCTGGGTCATCGCGTGATTGTGGTGATCAACAAAATCGACCGTCCCGATTCCCGCTTGAATGAAGTCGGCGATGAGGTGCTGGAGCTGCTCATGGATTTGGATGCAAGCGACGAACAGCTCGACAGTCCAATCCTGTATTGCTCCGGCCGGGACGGCACTGCCAGTACCCAGCCGAACACGGCAGGGGAGGATTTGATTCCGCTGTTTGATGAGGTTTTAAAGTACATTCCCGCTCCGGAAGTGGACGAGAACGGCGCCATGCAAATGCTGGTTTCCGCGATTGATTACAATGAGTATGTGGGCAGAATTGCCATCGGTCGCGTCGAACGCGGCGAAATCAAAGTCAATCAGGATGTAACCGTGGGAGATTTCCACAAGACAAAAAAAGAATACCGCAGTAAAGTCGTTACCCTGTACCAGATTGAGGGCTTAAAGCGTGTGCCGGTAGACAGCGCTAAGGCAGGGGATATCGTCTGCGTCAGCGGTCTGGAAAACATTACAATCGGGGATACCATCGCGCAGTTTGGAGAATTTGAAGCACTGCCTTTTGTGAAAATTTCTGAGCCGACTGTTGAAATGACGTTCTCGGTGAACGATAGTCCCTTTGCCGGCAGGGACGGCAAATTTGTGACCTCCCGCCAGATTCGGGAAAGATTGTTCCGCGAACTGTTGAAGGACGTTTCCCTGCGCGTGAGCGAAACCGACACTACGGATAGTTTCCGCGTGGCAGGCAGGGGCGAAATGCACCTGAGTATTTTAATTGAAAATATGCGCCGTGAGGGATATGAGCTTTCGGTTTCTACCCCGCGGGTGCTGTATAAGGAAATTGACGGTAAACTGCATGAGCCGATTGAGCGTTTGGTGATTGATGTGCCGGAAAACTGCGTGGGTGCAGTAATGGAAAAACTCGGCTCGCGCAAGGCGGAACTAGTACAGATGACACCGGTTGGCAGCAGAATGCGGCTGGAATTTCAGATTCCCGCGCGCGGATTGTTTGGCTACCGCAACGAATTTTTAACCGCAACCAAAGGCGAGGGTATTATGAGCAGTGTGTTTGCGGGTTACGAGCCGTATAAGGGCGAAATTCCCCGCCGGCTGACTGGTTCGTTGGTGGCGTTTGAAACCGGCGAATCTGTTACCTATGGGCTGTATAACGCGCAGGAGCGCGGAGAGCTTTTCATTACAGCGGGAACGCCCGTGTATGAAGGCATGATTGTGGGTGCTTCCCCGAAGGCCGAGGATTTGGTTGTGAACGTTTGTAAGCGCAAGCATTTGACGAACACCCGTGCCAGCGGCAGTGATGATGCACTGCGTTTGATTACTCCCAGAAGACTGAGCTTGGAGGATGCGCTGGAATTTATTGCGGATGATGAACTGCTGGAAGTTACGCCGAAAAACATTCGGATTCGCAAGCGCACGCTCAGCAACCAGCTCCGCGCCAAGGAACGCGCAAAATTATAAGCTTTCCGAAAAGTGAACAGAAAAGAAACTGAATAAAACAAACACCCCGTTTGCGTCCTGTGTGTATAATGAACTAAGCGATGTGTATCTTACTCTTGTGGGAAAGAACACAAATCCAAGCTTTGTTCGGTTCACCGGACGTAAAACGGGGTGTGCTGTTTGCAGATTGACGTGATTAGCAGTTCCACGCTGAAAATCCGCCTGACACAAGAGGATTTAGCGTATTTTGATATTACGTTTGAGAAACTAGACCGCAGCGATGAGAGCACCAAAAGCTTGCTCACCGCACTGATGGAAGAAGCCAAACGACAGAAAGATTTCGAATTTGAGGACGGAAAGCTCTTTGTGGAGGCGTTTGAGGATAACGACGGCGGGTGTGTCATTTATATTTCCGCAATCGGACTGCCCGCACCAGCGGGAAAGGAACGGACGGTTTCACGCACAAAATACCGCCAACGTATAGAAAAAAAGCCGGCAAAACTGCCGGCGCAAAAGATTTTTGTGTTGGAGTCCACTGGCTTTTGCCAGCTGTACGAAACGGCGGAAAAGCTTCGCCGGCATAGCGAACAGATTGTCAGCAGCAGTTTGTATTACAACGAGGAAACCGGACGGTACCGGTTGGTGCTGGGCTGCCGGGGGGTTCTGCCGGAATCCTGTGCGCAAGGCAGCACGGCGGGGGATATTATCGCGGGAGTGACCGCCGAACACGACCACTGCCTGCTGGAAGAAAACGCGCTGGAAATCATCACAGCGCGTGAAATGCCCTGATGGCATCCTCCATATGTTCCAGCCCGAACAGGTAACTGCCGGAAACTAAAATATCCGCTCCCGCTGCGGCAACGGCAGGGGCGGTTTTTTCGTTGATACCGCCGTCCACCTCAATTAAAGTAGGGAGCTTTTTCTGCGTGATTTCATTGCGTAAAATCCGAATGCGTTCCACTGAATCGGGTAAAAAAGCCTGTCCGCCAAAGCCCGGCTCTACGGACATGACCAGCACCAAGTCTGCATCCGGCAAATAGGGCAGTACCGCCGATAGCGGTGTGGCAGGCTTGAGTGTAATGCCGGGCTTTACGCCGTATTTCCGGCACAGCGCAAGGGCTTTGGGAATCTCCGTGCAAGCCTCGGCGTGTACGGTAATCCGGTTCGCACCCGCCGCGGCAAAATGTTCAATATAGCGTTCCGGCTCGGCAATCATTAAATGCACGTCCAGCGGGAGGTTTGCCACACGGTTTACCGCACGCAGTACGGGAATCCCAAAGCTGATGTTGTTTACGAACCGTCCGTCCATGACATCAAAATGCAGCCAGTCCGC
>DBRO01000044.1:4113-5349 GCA_002306005.1 Ruminococcus sp. UBA1366
TCATCCATAAGCCAATCCTCAAAGTCGATTTCTTTGGTATCAAATGAATAGGTCAACAAATAGTTCTCAGGACCTCCTAAATAGAGCTTTCCGCCGCTTATACCGATGGGCATAAAGTCCGTAAGCATATAACTTTGCACCAATTTTTGTTCCTTGCTCGTTTCATAATCAAAAACGTACAGAGTATCATCATATGTATAGTAGGATTTTCCCTCGTTGTAATAGCTGTCCGCCAGCAAAAGTGAATCCACGCTGAGTGTGACCTGTGTGGTGGGTTTCATGGTTTCAGGATTCCAAACCATTACTTCGCCGATGTCCATTGAGAAACAAAGGAACTGTTCACCGACCTTGCCGATCAACAGTGTTCTTTCCGCCAAAGTTTGGGTCTGCGTGCCGTCTGTGGAAGAACAAATCAAATTGATATCCGCATTATTGTAAATCACGTTGTTTTTCATGACAATCATGTCATATCCCGTGTCTGCAACGGTATGGTACTGAGCAAAGTCCGTGCCGTCCTTTTTGATACGGCATAAATAATACTGCGTGGTATCAAAGTCCGAATCCTCGCGATCCGATGTATATTCACCCGTCGTGTAGTCATACTGCATAAAGGCTTCCGGCAGAAAATCGTAATCGTAAAGGCTGGTCGAGGCAGTGAAATAGAGGTAATCCCCGTCCACTGCCACAAAATCGCCTGCCTTTTGCAGATGGACAATCGCATCAGCCGGCTGGGAGAGGTCTTTCTTCATTCGATAAATGGTGCTGTTATAAAGATAGTAAATCCAGTCGCCCTGCGTAATGTAATCATTGACAAGACTGTGCGGTGTGTCTGTTTCGGAATTCACCGTGCCATCATCTAGGACGGTAAAATTCAAGGGCGTCACACCTAGGTTAGAAACCTCCGGATACTTTTCATATTCGGCAAGCGTGGTGTCATACAACCCATTGAAAGCCTCCGAGCCGGAAAGATGGAACTGTTCCTTACATTGGTTTAAAAACGCGTGTGCAACACCGCCGTACTGTTGATTTTCCAAATACAACGCATAACGAACCACAGCCTCTGTCAATAAATCATCGCAGGCTTGTTCTAGCAGACCCATTTTGTCTTCCATGGGCTGGGGAAGCTCCGAAATGTCCTGAATCATCGTAAGTGCGGCGGCATAATACCCTGCTTGGTATAGGCGGGATGCCGTTTCATAATTCGATTGTGCATTCTGGTAGGTTGCCAAATCGTTT
>DBRO01000044.1:5385-11110 GCA_002306005.1 Ruminococcus sp. UBA1366
TTTTTTTCTTTTTTGGAATTCCCCTCGATTTTGCGTTCGTAAATCTGCTGTGCCTTTGTATAATTCTGTTCGGAAACCGATTTGGTGAACTGCTCCACGCTCTTGTCAAAAACTGTGCGGGAAAGTACAGCCGCACCGCTCAGCACCACCACAGCGCATATTGCACCAATCAGCAGGAATTTTTTCCGCTTTTTTGTCATGCGCGGTTTTGATTCAGAATAAAACTCCAGTGTAAGCGCTTGTTCATCGGAAAACTCGGGTTGGATGGCGTTGCTTTTCGGCGGGGGCAGTTCAAATTTCGTATCCTCTATAATCGCACCGTGGAATCCTGCAGAGGATTGTGCTTCGGCAGGCGGTTCTTCCGCAAAAAAATAACCGCAGATTTCACATTGCTCCAGCTGTTCGTAGGTTTGATGCCCGCATTTCGGACAAATCATGCCCCATCGCTCCCTTTTTATTCGTACAACTATGATAATTATAACGGATTTTCCCTATCATGTCAATGAAAAAACCGCCCTTGCAATTTTGTGTGAAATCCGTTATAATTACGGTATGAAACTTGTGAGATAAAGAAGGAAGAACCATGCAGAGAATTCTCGGGCAGATGAGAAAAGCCATACAGGAATTCGACTTGATACAGGACGGCGACAGAATTGCAGTGGGCGTTTCAGGCGGCAAGGACAGCCTTGTGCTGTTAAAAGGATTGGTCATGCTCCGGCGTTTTATCGGGATAGAATACGAACTGGTTGTACTAACACTCGACCCCATGTTTGGCGGGCAGGCGGGTAATTACGCGCCGCTTGCCGTATTTTGCGAAGAAATTGGCGTGCCGTTTGTGTTAAAACCCACTCATATTGGGGAAATTGTTTTTGATACGCGCAAGGAAAAGCATCCCTGCTCGCTTTGTGCGCGGCTGCGGCGCGGCGCTTTGCACGATTTAGCAAAAGAAAACGGCTGTAATAAAATCGCGCTGGGGCATAATAACAACGATGCTGCGGAAACGTTTCTGATGAATTTGTTTATTGAAGGCAGAGTGGGGTGCTTTTCGCCGAAAAGTTATCTTTCGCGCAAGGATTTAACCATGATTCGCCCGCTGGTGTTTTCGGATGAAAAAGATATCAAAAGTGCGGCGCTGCGCAACAAACTGCCGATTGTCAAATCCCAATGTCCGGCAGACGGTCATACGGCAAGACAGGAAATGAAAGAATTTCTTGCGGCGCAAAACAAAGCGGATAACGGGTTTTCCGACCGGATTTTTGGTGCGCTTCGGCGCAGCGGCATTGACGGCTGGGGGATTACGGGAAAATCCGCACGAACATCAAAACAGGGAGGTTAGCAAGTGGAATATCAGAATTTTTATAACACCGGCTATGGGCAAAATACGGGAAATTCCAATCCGACGGGTGGCAAAGTGCCGCTCAATATCTTTGGTGCGGCGGGCGTGAGGAATGCACATATGTGGTTTGTCGCCATCGTACCGTATATTGCAGTTGCCCTGCTGGAGCGCTATGCGCAAAACCGCACACAGGGAATTATTCTATGGGTGTGCGTGTATGTCATTTCTGTTGCAGTTTGCTTGTGGGATGCAAAATTACTGCGCGGCGCGGGTTACGATACAGGCACCATGTTGGGATTTTCGTTCCTGCCGCCGGTGTATATTCTCATGAGAAAAAAACTGCTTAGGCAAAGCGCAATGCTCTTTATAACCTGCCTGATTGCTGTTTTTCTTGCGTTTTTTGGCAGCCAATTCACCCAGTATGCCATGGCAGATGCCGGAGATTTTGTGGATTATCTTAATCAGTCCTCCGTCAGCAGGTTGGAACAGTTTCAGGATGATACCTATCAGTACCGCTCCGTGCAGACTGCGCTGGATGAGTATTACGGCACGGACAATTATACCTATTCTTATACCAAGGAAAAAGGCGATATTTTCGTGAATTATGTCAGCACTGCACATTCGGCGAATACCACCGATGAGATTGTGATTTTACTCAATGAGGACGGCTTTACCGTCACGGAAATGCGGATTGAATCCATTACAAGAAACGGTGTGGAACTTACAGGAGATGCCTTTGACACCGCCGCACGGGAGATTTTTATGAAAGAAACCGCAACCAGTGAGAGTAGTTCACAGCAGGATCAGATTGGCACCGGAGATGTTCAGGAAGTGTAGCTTTCAAAAAAATGAAATGAAACACGAGAAATCAAGAGAACAAGAGCAATTTCAAGAGAAAACGAGTGATAGCGGGATATAAATGAAATTTTCAGGCTTTTGGGCATTGACAGAAGCTTTGGTACGTATTATAATAAATCCTGTTGTTTCAATCGGGAATTCACGCGGTTGAACGGAAGAAATTTAATTGGAGGAAAAAATATGTCCACTTATATGCCCAAGGCAAACGACATTACCCGCACATGGTATATCCTTGATGCGGACGGACAGCCGCTCGGCAGAGTTGCCGCAAAAGCTGCCCATATTTTAAGAGGCAAGCATAAGCCCACATTCGCACCCCATGCGGACTGCGGAGATTTTGTTATCATTGTCAACACCGATAAGGCGGTGCTTACCGGCAAAAAGCTGGAGCAGAAATCCTACAAATGGCACACCGGCTGGATCGGCGGACTGAAAGAAATCAAGTATTCCGATATGATGAGCCAGCAGTCGGACAGAGCGATGACAATTGCCGTAACCGGAATGCTTCCGAACAATACGCTCGGACGCAAGGCGGCAACAAGACTTCGGGTATACAAGGGCGATACGCATGAGCAAGCTGCCCAAAAGCCCGTCAAGTACGAATTATAAGGAGGGCTTTTGAATATGTATGAATCCAAGCAGCCGTATTTTTACGGCACCGGAAGAAGAAAGCATTCAGTTGCCAGAGTTCGGGTGTATCAAGGAACGGGCAGCATTACGATCAACGGCAGAAGCATTGATGATTATTTTGGACTTGAAACCTTAAAGCTGATTGTTCGCCAGCCGATGGCGCTGACTGATACGTTGGGCAATTTTGATATTGTCTGCACCGTAGCAGGCGGCGGTGTAACCGGACAGGCAGGCGCAATCCGTCACGGGCTTTCCAGAGCACTGCTCCAATATAATGCAGAGCTTCGTCCGGCACTGAAAAAAGCCGGATTCCTGACTCGTGACCCGAGAATGAAGGAAAGAAAGAAGTACGGTCTGAAGGCCGCACGTCGCGCACCTCAGTTTTCCAAGAGATAAGTTTATTCAGAATATTCTGCAAATTCCCGGAATCCGCAAGGATTTCGGGAATTTTTTTCTGATTTCCTTCTGTTGAGTTCTTGTACTTATAAAAAGTGGAACATTTAGTTTGAAATGCAAATAAAGTTCCCGATAACGGGATAGCCGAACAGGAGAATATCTGTAAAATATATCAAATTGCGCGTTTTTGCATAACTATAATTAAGCTTTATCCGAATCTGTGATAGAAATATTGAAAATTGCGACCAGTTTTCCGGAGAGAAAAGGAGGTCGCAACTTTTTTTCCATGATTTTTAAAGAGAAATTGCATAGAATTAGATATGCAAGAGGCTTTTGCAAGGTGTTATCCTGCTTCCGTACGTGCTGCAACGATAGCGGCATGGATACGGTGCAAAGCGGAACTGCCTGCGGTGCCGGAAGTGTGCTTTCTCGGTATGCCAAGTTTGTCTTGCGTGAATAACGGGTTCGAATCCCGGCTGACCTTTTTAGTCAGAAGCAGTGGTTTGGCTTGCCCGACAAGGGCCCTAATTAAAAGGTGAATCTCGGCACGAGCTGAGATTCGCACATTGGAAAATCTGTGGGATGCAGATTGTCCAGCGCAGTTTTCTGGTGTAAAATGCGCCGGAAAACACAGCGCAGTATTTCTTTTGCTTTGCCGGAAACAGGATACCGGACGGCAGCGACAAACGCCAGCACAACGTGTCCGTGTTTGTAAATGCCGTGCTCAATGATTCCGCCGCAAAACCAATACGGGCAATTTGCATGTACACAGTTTTGAAATTTTATTCATTGAAAGGATGATATACATGAAGGTTACGATTCAGGAAAAAAAGCGCGGGATACTCTACAAAAACGGAAAATTTTCGGCGTACCTTAAGCCCGGTAAATACCGGAAGATAGGGGGAGACTATCGGTTAGAAATCATTGACATGAGCGAAGAAATTGGTCTTCAGGGCTATGATTTGTCTGTTCTGCGGCAGGTTCGGGAGTTTGTCGCAGAAATAAGCATAATGGATGTTCCCGATCAGCACATTGCACTGCATTATACGGATGGACGGTTTACCGAAGTACTGTCAAGCGGGGAATTCGCGTATTATAATCAATACGAAAAGCACACATTTCGCTTGGTGGATATTCGTTCGCCAGAGGTTGCGGAGGACATTCCCGCATATCTTTTTCAGCACATGAGCACGTTTTTCTTTTACAAAATAGAAGTTGCGGCTTACGAGAAAGCACGGTTGTACTTTGATGGGAAATTTGTTCGGCTGCTGGAGCCCGGTGTGCATTATTTTTGGAAAAATAGTATGAAAGTTACGGCAGAAACCGTGGACACACGCTGGATTCAGGCGGAGTTGCTTGGGCAGGAAATGCTGACACTGGATAAAGTTGCGGTGCGAATCAATTTCACCTACACCTACAAAATAACGGATTACATAAAAATCAAAACGGAAATCGATCAGTACGAAAAGCAGATGCACACGCACTTGCAGCTTGCATTAAGGGATTATGTGAGCAGGTACCGGCTGGATGAAATCCTAGAAGACAAACAAAAGCTTTCTGCGGAAATGATGACGCATTTGAAAGAAAAGGAAGCGGACTTATATGTCCAATTCTCTGAAGCGGGCGTGAAAGACATGATTCTTCCCGGAGAAATTCGCAGCATTATGAACACGGTGCTAATCGCAGAAAAGAAAGCACAGGCGAATGTGATTACCCGGCGGGAGGAAGTGGCTTCTACAAGGAGCTTGTTGAACACGGCAAAACTGATGGACGAAAACCAAACACTGTACAAACTGAAAGAACTTGAATACTTAGAAAAAATTTGCGATAACGTAGGAAATATCACCGTCAATGGCGGCAGCGATTTGCTGGGTCAGTTAACGCAGATTTTGAAAGGCACATCGTGATATAAGCGGTTCCGCAGGCAGATTGACTGTTTGTGGAGCCGCTTTGCTGATAAAGGAAAAGAAAATCCGCCGAAAGAGCAAAAATATCGGAAAATGTATTGACAAGCACTTATGGTTATGGTATAATCGTATTGCTGTTAAATTCAGCATGAACCATTCGGTTATGGAGAAGTCGCCTAGCCCGGTTTATGGCGCACGACTGGAACTCGTGTAAGGGTTAATAGCTCTTCGAGGGTTCGAATCCCTCCTTCTCCGCCAGCGGCGAGTCGCCGCAGCCAATTCACGCTCCCACTTTTGTGGGGGCGTTTTGCTTTTATACCGCGAAAAAACCGCGCGGGCGGCTTTTCCTTACAGGCTGCAAACAAAGCGCTTGCGAGGATTTTTCTTTTGCCCAAAACACACACATGATATGGATTTTTGCTGTTTTTGACGACGGTTCGACGACAGTTTGCAAAAAAACATGAAAATCGGCTTAAAATGTTGTAACAAACAATATCACGAAAACGGCGTTGAGGGTGAACCATCCATCGTTCACACAATATTTATTTTATACATTTCAAATACACTTGCAAATACATGCAAAATACGGTATGATATA
>DBRO01000023.1:0-4578 GCA_002306005.1 Ruminococcus sp. UBA1366
CGCTCCGGCGACATGGAAACCATCGCCTCCAGTGTTTTTTCATCACAGCCCTTGCGCGCCGGATCTGCTATAATCACATCCGGACGCTCCCCGCGCTGTGCCAGCATTTGCGCAACCTGCCCCGCATCGCCGCAGAAAAATTCCGCATTGTGAAACCCGTTGCGAGCGGCATTTTTGCGCGCATTTTCCACCGCCTGCGCAATGACCTCCACCCCAAGAACACGCTTTGCCCGCCCTGCCATGGAAAGCCCAATCAGCCCCGCGCCGCAGTATAAATCCAACAGCGTTTCGCCGCCGGAAAGCTGTGCGTATTCCGCCGCAATGCCGTAAAGCCGCTCCGCCGCCGCTGTGTTTACTTGGTAGAACGCCTCTGGTGCAAGTTCGGTTTCCATCCCGCACATTACATCCCGAATTGCCGACTTTCCCGCAAGCAACACCGTGCACTTGCCCAAAATCACATTCGTCCGCGCTGGGTTGATATTCATCAGCACACTTTGAATCTGCGGAAAATCCGCCGAAATCTGTTTTGCAAACGGCTGAAATCGCTCCTCCGGCGCGGTGCAAACCAAACACAGCATCACTTCCCCACTGTGCGCACCCTGCCGCAGGTAAATGTGCCGAAGCACACCCTCCCCGGTTTCTTCCCTGTATGCAGGGATTTCGTTCTCGTTTGCGAAATCCACCACCCGCGTGGCAATTTTCTCAAAAATCTCCGGCTGTAACGGGCAAGTCTTGTGCGGCACAACACGGTGCGAATTCCGCGCATAGAACCCAAACACAACCCTGCCGTCCTGTTCGGCAACCGGATACTGCACCTTGTTGCGGTACTGCGCCGTTTGCGGCGAAGCCTCCGGCGCTTCCCAAGTAACCTCCAGTTTTCCCAAACGGCGAAACGACTCCGCCGCAAAACCCACCTTTAAACGCAGTTCCTCCGCGTAGTTTATGTGGCGGAAAACACATCCGCCGCACTGCGGAAACACCGCACAATCCGGCTCAATCCGCTCTGGCGAAGGCACCACCAGCTTTTCAATTTTCCCGTACGCATAGCTTTTTTGCACCTTGACAATCCGGCAATCCAGCTCATCGCCAACCGCCGTGTTCGGCACAAAAACCGCCATGCCGTCCATTCGGCAAACGCCGTTTCCCTCCGCCGTGATGTCCGTAATCCTCGTTCGGGCAATTTGATTTTTTTGCAAAACTTCATTCCGATTCTTTTTCATAAAATGCCGCTACCTGCTCTTTTCTCCGCAAAATTTCCGCAAAATTGCGAATGTACTCCTCCGCGTGTTTGAAATTAAACACCCGTTCCAGTCCGTTTTTGCCGACCAGCTTTGTCACCGCACCCGCGCCCGCCGCCAGAATCGTCTGAGTTTCTTCCATAATGTAAATGTTGTAAAGGCTCTCCTGCCCCGGCTTCGCCCAGCCCACATTCTCTAAATTATCCACCATGTTTTTTTGACGGTATAAATAGTACGGCACATATCCCGCCGCCGTCAGCCGCGCCTGCGCATCATCAACCATCTCCGCCGCAGGATTGGCAAGAATCCCGCCCAATGCCTGCTTTTGCTCGGTGTTGATTCCCGACGCGCGCTTAATTGCAAGCGTATGCACGGTGATGTTTTCCGGTGAAAGTGCCAGAATTCCCGTGATGGAATGCCGAAAACTTTCTGCCGTATCCGTGGGCAAACCGGCAATTAAATCCGTGTTCACGCAGGAAAACCCCGCCCGCCGTACCATCTCATAGGCGCGAAAAAAATCCGCCGCCGTGTGCTGTCTGCCAATCTCCGCCAGCACCGAATCGTTTAAGGTCTGCGGATTGACTGAAATCCGCTCCGCGCCGTTTTGCCGGATAACTTGAAGCTTTTCTTCCGTTATCGTATCCGCCCTGCCTGCCTCCACCGTGTACTCCCGTACGTCCGATAAATCAAAACTGCGCGAAACCGCCTCCATCACCGCGCCCAATAAGGGCGCTTCCAGCGCTGTGGGCGTTCCGCCGCCGATATATATCGTGTCAAGGCGTAAGCCTTGCCGGCACGCCAATACACCAATTGCTTCAATTTCCATACAAAGCTTGTGAACGTACTGCGGAATCAACCGCAGAGATTTCGTTACCGTCCGAGAAACAAACGAACAGTACGAACAGCGCGACACACAAAACGGAATTGAGATGTAAAGGTTAAAACCTTTCGCGTAAGGCTTTGGCATGGATAGCTGTTGCATTGCCGTTTGGAAAGCCAGCTGTGTTTTTTGGTCCGTGCAAAGATATTCCTCCCGCATAATTTGCAGAATTTCCGGTTCGGTTTTTCCCTGCTCCATCAGCCGGTGAACCTGCTTCACCGGTCGTACTCCCGTCAGTACCCCCCACGCCGGACGCTTCCCTGTTCGCTTTTGCAGGCAGGCAAACAACAGCCGTGCCACAGCCATGACCTGTTCGGTTTCCGTTGCTGTCTTAGGCAGAACCTCAGCCTTCCGTAAACACGCATCGCCGACACCGCACAACACATACACCAGCACACCCCGCCGTACCTGCTTACGCCGAAAAAAGCAGAAATCCCCCGATCCCTGCTTTGGCAGCTGTTCTGCATCAAATACAAACCCAAATTTCTCCGCCGGAAAAAACAGTTTCATGACCGCTTCCAGTTCATATTTCCATGCGTTCCCGCTGAAATACAGCGTCATACCCTGCCGCCTCTCTGTAAAGTAAATTACCTTTTCACATAGAAAATCCTAAAATCTCATGTAATAATTCGTCCGGCGCTCGCGCTCCAACGTAGTCGCCTCGCCATGCCCGGGATACACGCTGTAATCCCCCGGCAACGCACTTAATTTTTGCAGCGACTGCAAAAGTTTTGTCGTACTGCCATTGGGAAAATCCGTTCTTCCCACCGAACCGGCAAACAGCGTATCTCCGGAAAACAGCAAATCCTCCGTGAGATAACAAACGCTGCCGGGCGTGTGTCCCGGTGTGTGCAGAACCGTCAGTTCCAAGCCATCCAAACGGATGTTATCCCCGTCCTCCAATGTTTTGGCACTGCAATATTCCTGTAAAGGCGGAAGCCCTAACACCTGCGAAAGATTCGCCTCGTTGGATTCCAGCATCGGTGCATCCAACCGATGAATCCAAACCTCTGCACCCGTGTCGCGCACCAAATCTCCCACCGCGCCGATATGGTCGTGATGTCCGTGTGTGAGCAGGATTTTTTGCAGCTCCAGACCGTTTTCCCGTACAATTTGCAGAATATACTCCGCATCTGCCGGCGCATCAATGAGCACCGAACTTTTACCATCCCCCGTCAGCAAATAGCTGTTGGTCTGGTATAAATGCAGGGGCTTTAGGCGAATGAATTTCATACAAACCGCTCCTTTATGTGTAAAGGCAATTTACTTTCCGCTTCTGTCCACGGAAATCACGCCTTCAATTTTTTGTAAACGCACAATTACGTTGTTGAGCTGTTCCACGCCTGCAATGCTGATCGTCACCATGACATTGGCATTGCCGTTTTTCAATTCCCTTGCGCTTGCCTCGTGCATGGGAATCCGAATTGCCGCCAACACGGATGAAATATCTGCCAGCAGTCCAATCCGGTCGAACGCCACAATGTCCAGCGTGGTTTTAAAATACGTCTGCTCCTGTTCATCGTCCGCCCAATGAACAGCAATCCAGCGGTCCTTCATGGAATCCTGCTCCTGCTGTTTGATATAATTCACACAATCGTGCTTATGCACGGAAATGCCATGTCCGCGTGTGATGAACCCCACAATGTCATCCCCCGGCAGAGGGTTACAGCACTGCGCGAATTTTACCACGCAGTCGGGAATTCCATCTACAATCACACCGGACGTGCTTTTTGTGCGCTGCGTTTGAATTTGCTTAAAGCGCTCTTCCTCTTCCTTGCGAACCATGACATATTTCTTGTTGTACTCTTCTTTTAAGCGCTGCATCACTTTGGAAAGCACAACACCGCCATAGCCGATTGCCGCATAAAAATCATCCAGCGTCTCACAGCTGTGACGCTTCATATCCAGCGAAAGAAATTCTTCTAAATCCTCCTCCGGCACACGAATCATATTCCGGCGAAATTCCCGTTCCAGCTCGGCTTTGCCCTCCGCGATATTTTCCTCGCGGCGTTCTTTTTTAAACCATGAGCGAATTTTCGATTTTGCCTCGTTGGTTTTGCATAAATTCAGCCACGACCGACTCGGTCCGTGTCCGGGTGCATTCGTTGTGAGAATTTCAATAATTTCGCCCGTTTTAATTTGATAATCATAAGAAACCATTTTGCGGTCCACTTTTGCGCCGCACATCCGGTGCCCTACCTGTGTGTGAATGGCATATGCAAAGTCAATCACAGTCGAACCAACCGGTAAAGTAATCATATCGCCCTTGGGGGTAAATGCGAACACGTCCTCCGGTGCTAAGTCGTTCTTGATGGTGCGGACGATTTCCTCCACGTCATCGGATTCCTGCTGTGCCTCGATAATCTGCCGAATCCACGCAAGGCGGTTGTCATCCTTGCTGGTCTTGCCGCCCTTGATGCCCTCTTTGTACTTCCAGTGCGCGGCGATGCCGTATTCCGC
>DBRO01000023.1:4622-8937 GCA_002306005.1 Ruminococcus sp. UBA1366
GAAATATAATCCTTAAATCGGTTCGGAATCGGCTTGTACATATCGTGGATAATGCCCAGCACATAGTAACATTCCGTCACGGTATTTACAATAATCCGCACCGCATATCGGTCATAAATCTGGTCGATTTCCTTGCCATCACGGTACACTTTTTTATAAATCCCGTAATTGCTCTTTACCCTGCCCTCAATCTGCGGCAAGGGGTTAAAATCCTTTGCCAACCGCTCGGCAATCCGGTTTTTGATTTTTTCAATCAAATCCTCCCTGCCGTCCTTGCGAAGCGCCATCTGCTTTTCAATTTCCTCGTACGCATAGGGGTCGAGATANNTGCGCGATGGGCGCGTAAATATTCATCGTTTCCAAGGCAGTTGCCCGGCGCTTTTCATCGTTGCGGTAATGAAGCGTCCGCATATTGTGCAGGCGGTCCGCCAGCTTGATGATAATCACACGGATATCCTCACTCATGGCAAGCAAAATTTTGCGGATATTCTCCGCCTTTTGTTCTTCCTTCGTAAAAATCGGAATCCTTCCCAGCTTGGTCACACCGTTCACCAGCATGGCAACGTCCGAGCCGAATTTTTTTTGCAATTCTGCCAGTGTGCAGTCGGTATCCTCCACCACATCGTGCAGCAGTGCCGCACAAATGGTGTCCGTATCCATGCCCAACTCCAGCAAAATATACGCCACAGCAAGCGGATGCGTAATGTACGGTTCGCCCGAATCGCGCTTTTGCCCCTCGTGGTATTTCGCCGCCAGCTCATAGGCGGAAACGATTTTTGAAAGATCGTACTGCTTGTCATCGTTTAAAATTTTCTGAATTAAAACATCAATCGTATATTGGGGTTTTCCGCTCATGTTTTGTGTTCCTTTCCTGCCGATTGGCTAGTTTGCCGCAGAAGCCTGTGCCGCATTTTGCAATTCCCGCAAACGGGAAAGCACCGCCGTGCTTTGCAAATCGACTTTTTTTGTTGCCGGAAGCATGGATATTTTTGTTGCTGCCGCATCAAATTCCGCCAGCCCCGCCTGCACAAATGCATCCAGGCAAATCCGAAGCTTGCAATAATTCATGCCGTTTTGCTTTGCGGCATACAGTTCAAACAACCGCTGTACCGAACTGGTTTTCACCTGTGCCAAATATTGATACAGCGCAACCAGCTCGCCGCGATTGGGAATCACCCGCGCCAACATGGCGGGTGAAATTTCTTCCCCGCGCAGAAAATCTTCATAGCAAGCATTTGCCGCCAAAAACGGCTCCTGCTTCACACCGGAATGCCGGTAATCCAGCGCACGAACCGTGACACTGCGCTTACCATGATAGTCATTCACGCTCAGCTCCACGAGCATATCTGCATATTCGCCCGCAGTAAAGCCCACCGCCTGTGGGGATTTTCCAAAAATCAGCGCACTCTGCCGTGTGCCGTCGTAAGAAAAATCCAGCTTGGTGTGTTTGCCCTGCGAAAGTGCTGAAACCCGCTCAATTCTTGCACCCAGCACGGCAAACCGCGGAATGGGATTCCCCTCTCCGAACGGCTCCAGCACGCGCAAACTCTCCACCTGTTCCAGCGCAAAATCCGCCACCCGCAGGACTTTATCCGCCGTGAATGTCACCACCGGCATTACCGGCACTTCCTCACGGGCGTATTCATTTGCCCGCCGTATAAATTCCGGAATATTCTCGCAATTTAGGCTCAGCCCGCCCGCACATTCATGTCCGCCGTAACGTTCCAGCAAATCCCCGCAGGCATGCAGGCATTTGTACATCGAAAAACCCGGCAAACTCCTGCCGGAACCCCGTGCCGTCACGCCGTCCTCCGTGGAAAGAATCAAATTTGGTTTCCCGAAAGTTTCCATCACCCGCGCCGATACAATGCCAATCACGCCGTGGTGCCAGCCTTTTCCTGAAAACACCAGCACACGATTGTGAAGCATCTGCGGATTTTCCCGCACCTGCTGAACGATTTCCATTAAAACCTGCTGCTCGGTTTCCCTCCGCTTTGTATTCAATTGCATGATTTCCTGCACGCGGTCCTCAGTTTGTTCATCGTCAAGGCGCAGCAGTTCGTAAGCAAGCTTGGGCGAACCGAACCGCCCCGCCGCATTCAGCCTTGGTACAATGCCAAATGCCAACCCAATGGCATTTATAGTTTCCAAATTCACCCCTGCCGCCTCGGCAAGCGCACGAAGTCCGGCATTTTCCGTGTTTTTTAAATAAGCCAACCCCTTACGGACAAGCGTGCGGTTTTCACCCGTCAAGGGCATCACGTCCGCAATTGTGCCAATTGCCGCAATATCCGCGTATTGCTCTTCCACCGCAGCGAAATCCCCGCCATCCAGCGCCGCGCAAAGTTTAAACGCCACCCCCGCGCCGCAAAAGTCCTTATATGGGGAAGGGCAATCCGCACGGTGCGGGTTTACCACAGCAAGCGCCTCCGGCAGAACCTCCGGCGGCTGGTGGTGGTCAGTAATCACAAGCTTTATGCCTTTTTCTTTCATATATGCCGCTTCTTGCACGGCGGAAATCCCGTTATCCACGGTGATAATCAGCGTCACACCCTGTGCGGAAATCGTATCAATCGCCGCGCAGTTCAGCCCGTACCCCTCTGCACGTTCCGGAATATAACTCATCACATCCGCGCCCATGCAGTCCAGATAATCGCACAAAATCATGGAGGCGGTAATGCCATCGCAGTCATAATCCCCGTACACGCAAATTTTTTCGCCTGCCTCCACTGCCTCGGTGATCACATCCACCGCCGCCTGCATATCCTGCATTAAAAACGGGTCGGAAAGCGCCTCCCCCTGCAAAAAGTTCGCCGCGTCCTCCGCAGAACCGATTCCCCGTGCGGCAAGCACATCACAGCAAAGCGGCGAAAGATCGGTTCTTCCAGCCAAATCTGCCCGCGCTGTATCGTCCGGCTGATTGATTTTCCAACGATTCATACAAAGATTCCCTTTATCATTATTTTTTCGGAAATCGTTTATGCCCGCAATTTCCGTTTCTTTGCAATCATTATAACACAAGCCGGACCGCTTTGCAACCGCATTTGCGTTTGACAAACCACAAACAATGGAGTATAATATTCTCAGTTCTACTTTTGCCAGAACATTTGCTGTTTGATTTAGCCAAAAAAACAAGGAGGCGCGCTTTTCATGGCACAAAATCCCGTGCTGGTTCCCTATATAAGAACCGCGCATTATTACGAAACTGACAAGATGGGCGTGGTGCACCATTCCAATTACATCCGCTGGCTGGAGGAAACCCGCATTGACCTGATGAATCAGGCGGGGCTGCCCTACACCGAAATGGAAGCCATGGGCGTGATGATTCCGGTTGTTTCCGCGTCCTGCAACTATAAATATCCCGTCAAATTCGGTGATACGGTGGAAATCCACCCCTATATTACGGAATTTAACGGCTGTCGGTTCCGGCTGGAATATGAAATTCGCAACCTCACCTCCGGAAAGCTTTCCGCTACGTGCAATACCTCCCACTGCTTTGTGAATATGCAGTTTAAGCCCATCCGCACGCAGAAGGAATTTCCGCAGATTTATGAGATTTTTAACAACTGTATAAAGGTAAAAATTTAGCCACAACAAAAACCGGAAGGAAGAGATGCATGCAAAAATCCACCCTTGTCGGCATTGTCATTGCCGGCGTGATCTTTGCCGTATTTGTTGCGGTGTTTATTTTTTATTCCAGCGGCGCGCACAGCGGCTGGGATTCCAAATTTCAGGACGGCTTTGAACAGGAACAGGATGCGTTTGAAACCGTCAACGATGCAATGAAAACCTATGCGGCGCAATATACCACCAGCCATATCGAACTGACTGCCGCGGGCGAAATTAAAATTGACGGCGCTGTTAAGGCAACCTTAACGGACAAGCAAAAAGCCGCGCTGTCATCCATTCAAACCGCCGTTTCCGAGCAGTATCTCTCCTCCGTGCGGTATGCAAACGGCAGAATTGAATATCGCTATGAAAACGACCTCTACCGGATTGTGTACACCACGGACGGCGAAAAGCCCGCCTATATGCGAGAATCCGGCGAGGACGTGAAATTCAAGCGCATTCACCTCTCCGGCAACTGGTATTACTTCCGGCAAAAATAAAAAAACAGCCTGTTATGCATTCTTGACATAACAGGCTGTCAGCTTGTAGATAAACCCTTTGTAAGGGGGCTCTGCCCCCTTACAATCCCCCGCTTAAGGGACATTGTCCCTTAAGAATCCCATTTTTGGGGTAAAAAATAATAATGTTCTATGAAAATTTGTTGTGTTATCTCCACTTTTTATTCTCTTGTTTTTCAAAAATAATT
>DBRO01000023.1:9094-20894 GCA_002306005.1 Ruminococcus sp. UBA1366
CTGATCCCGTTATTCATGCTTAACATAACCGGCTGTTTTTTTATTTAAATTTTTCCCGCAGTTTGTCAAAGAAGCTCTCGCGTTTTTGGTAGTTTCCGCCCGAAAGACTCTTTTCAAACTCCCGAAGCATATTTTCCTGTTCCCGCGAAAGGTTGCGGGGAACTTCTACCACCACTTTTACATAATGATCTCCGCGTGAAGTACTGCCCAGCTTGGTAACGCCCTTGCCGCGCAGCCGAAATACCGTTGCGGGCTGCGTGCCCGCCGACACATTGTACTTCACCTTGCCGTCAATCGTCGGTACGGTGATTTCATCGCCCAACGCCGCCTGCGTGTAGGTAATCGGGATTTCCGTCCAAATATCAAAGCCGTCCCGCTCAAAAATCGGGTCGGGACGAACCGTCACGGTCAGGAGCAAATCGCCGTTCGGACCGCCGTTGGTACCCATATCCCCGCCGCCGCTAATCCGCAGCGTCTGTCCGTCATCAATGCCGGCAGGAATCTCCACCGTCTTCGTACTGCTGCCGCGGATTCTTCCCGCGCCGTTGCATTTTTTACAGGGCGAATCCACCGTTTGTCCCTTACCGCCGCAGCGCGGACAAACCTTCTCGGAGGAAATCGAACCAAACGGCGTACGCTGGGTGGTTCTCACCGTACCCGAACCATGGCAGTCCGGACAAGTTTTTACGCTTGTGCCCGGTGCCGCGCCGGTGCCGTGGCAGTCCGGACAAGACTGCATCTGGGCTGTCCGCACCTCCACTTTTTTGCCCTTGCAGGCATCCATAAAGTCGATAATAATATTCGTGGTAATGTCGGTACCTCGACGGGGCGCATTGGGATTTGCCCTCCGCTGTCCGCCGCCAAAACCGCCGCCAAACGCACCGCCAAAAATACTTTCAAAAATATCGCCCACATCGCCGAAACCACCAAAGCCGCCGCCCGCGGCACCCGCGCCAAAGTTCGGGTCCACACCGGCATGACCAAACTGATCGTACTTTGCACGCTTCTCCTTATCGGAAAGCACTTCGTACGCCTCGTTCACTTCCTTAAACTTGGCTTCGGCCTCTTTATTGTCCGGATTCAAATCCGGATGGTACTGCTTGGCTAGCTTCCGGAACGCCTTTTTCAGCTCATCATCCGTCGCGTTCTTGGAAACGCCCAGCACCTCATAGTAATCTCTTTTCTCCGCCATAAGTAACTCTCCTCGCTTTTGTTTCGGAGCCGCGAAAATACAGGGATAGCCCCCGCCGCTTCCGGCGAAGGCACCCTATGGTATTCTTATCGAAATTAATCCGCTTCCGTGAAGTCGGCGTCAATCACATCATCCTTGCCGCCGGAAGGATTCTCACCGGCACCCGGCGCACCGTTTTGGTATGCCGCGCCGCCCATATCCGGGCCCGCTTGCGCGCCTGCCTGCTGGTAAACCTTTGTGGCAACCGCTTGGAATGTGCTTTCCAGTTCGGAATGTTTTGCCTTGATTGCGTCCATGTCGCTGCCCTTGAGCGCTTCTTTCAGCGCGTCAATTTTCGCCGTAACAGAAGCCTTATCGTTCGCATCTACCTTATCGCCAAAGTCGTTCATCGCCTTTTCGCACTGGAATGCCAGCTGGTCTGCTCCGTTGCGGGTATCCACTTCGTCCTTGCGCTTTTTATCCTCTGCGGCGAATTTTTCCGCATCGGAAACAGCCTTATCAATATCATCCTTGGACATATTCGTGGATGCCGTAATGCTGATATTCTGCTCCTTGCCGGTACCCAAATCCTTTGCAGAAACGTGCACAATGCCGTTGGCATCAATATCAAACGTTACCTCAATCTGCGGAATGCCGCGTGGTGCGGGCGCAATGCCGTCCAGCCGGAACAGACCCAGCTGTTTATTGTCCTTGGCGAATTCGCGTTCGCCCTGCAGGATATTGATATCCACAGCGGTCTGGTTGTCCGCAGCCGTGGAGAAAACCTGTGATTTCTTAGTCGGAATTGTCGTGTTGCGCTCAATAATCTTGGTGCATACACCGCCCATTGTTTCCAAACCGAGGGACAGCGGCGTAACATCGAGCAGCAGCAGTCCTTCCTTGACATCGCCGCCAAGCACACCGCCCTGATATGCCGCGCCGAGCGCCACACATTCGTCCGGGTTAATGCCCTTAAACGGTTCTTTGCCGATGAATTTCTTTACGGCTTCCTGTACGGCAGGGATTCTGGTAGAACCGCCCACCAGCAAAACCTTGTGCAAATCCGCCGCTTTCAGTCCGCTGTCGCTGAGTGCCTGCCGAACCGGTCCCATGGTGGATTCCACCAAATCGGAGGTCAGTTCGTTAAATTTTGCCTGCGTGAGGGTGAGTTCCAAATGCTTCGGTCCGTTTGCATCCGCCGTGATAAACGGCAGGCTGATGGCGCTGGAAGCCGTGGACGAAAGCTCAATTTTCGCCTTTTCCGCCGCTTCTTTTAAGCGCTGCATTGCCATTTTATCGGCAGTCAGGTCAATGCCCTCTGTTTTCTTAAATTCACNNGCCGTTGCAAGCACTTCCGTTACGCCGTCGCCCATCTCAATAATGGACACATCAAACGTACCGCCGCCAAGGTCGTACACCATGATTTTCTGGTCTTCTTCCTTGTCAATGCCATAAGCCAGTGCCGCGGCAGTCGGTTCGTTGATAATCCGGCGCACGTTCAGTCCGGCAATCTGTCCGGCATCCTTTGTTGCCTGCCGCTGGGAGTCCGTAAAGTATGCCGGCACGGTGATCACCGCTTCGGTTACTTTTTCGCCCAAATAGCTTTCCGCATCGGCTTTCAGCTTTTGCAAAATCATTGCGGAAATTTCCTGCGGGGTATAATCCTTACCGCCCATTTTTGCTTTGTAATCCGAACCCATATGGCGCTTGATAGAAATCACGGTGTTGTCGTAATTTGTTACCGCCTGCCGTTTTGCCACCTGTCCGATGAGTCTGTCCCCGTTTTTGGAAACGCCCACCACGGACGGTGTGGTTCTCGCGCCCTCGCTGTTGGGGATAACGACTGCCTCGCCGCCTTCTACCACGGCGACACAAGAGTTGGTTGTACCAAGGTCAATACCAATAATTTTGCTCATAAAAATCTTCCTTTCCGATTGTCCCTGCGGGACTGTATTTTAAGAACTTGTATTCCGGATGAATTATGGATTTGCAACGGAAACCATTGCATAGCGAATGACTTTTTCGCCGATTTTATATCCCTTTTGGAACACCTGCGCCACCACGTTCTGTCCGAGGTTTTCATCCTCGACCTGATTGACGGCGTTGGCGATATTGGGGTCAAACTCCTCGCCCTGCGGGTTGATAATCTCCACACCAAGCTTTTTCAGCGCCTCTGTGAACTGATTATAAATCATCTCCATGCCCGCACGGAAGGTTTCGTCCGCACACTGTGTTGCCATTGCGCGTTCAAAATTATCATACACCGGCAGAAGATCCTTCACCACATCCGCGGTTACATTTGCCGAAAGCTCCAGCCGCTCCTTTGCCGAGCGCTTGCGGAAATTATCGTACTCTGCCATCAGGCGCAGGTAGCGGTCTTTTTCCCCCGCCAGCTCCTCGCAAAGCTTTTGGATTTTCTCAGCGTTTTCGTCAGGCTTTCCGTCCGCAGGCGTTTCGTCCGCACAATCGCAGATTTCCTCGCATTCGCTTTGCTGGACTTCCTGCTCCGGCTGTTCGGTACTCGTTGTTTCCTCCTCCGGCGTGAATGCCTGCTCTTTTGTCTCTGCCATTTCAAAACCTCTCTTTCTTTGTCGTTATTCTTCCTTGCCGTCGGGAGAATCCTCCGTAACTTCGGGTTCCTCCTCCGAAAGCCGTTCGGTAATTTTCTGCGTAAAATACTCCAAATAAGGAATGAACTTTGCGTAATCCAACCGCATGGGACCAATCAGTCCCAGCGTACCGGCAGTTCTGCCTTTTTTCATAAACGGGGAGGTAATCATACTTGCGTTGTTAATTAAACAACTGCCCGTTTCCTCCGAGAACATCACATGAATTCCGCCGAAACTGTCATCAATGAAATTCATCAGCTGGGATTTGTTATCCAAAAACCGTATAATCTCATTCTGGTCAAACTCCTTGCTTTTCAGCAAATTCAGTTCACCCTTGAGCGTAATATCCTCACCCGTCATCTCGCGGGACATCCGGTAAATCTCATCCACCAGCGGCGAAAGCGTCATCATGTAGGAACCGAGTGCTTCCTCCAGCTTGTTCATCATTTCGTCCGAAAGCCGATCCAGCTCCACACCCTCTAAGTTTTGCTTAATAAAATTCGAAAAGAAATCCAACTGTTCCTGCGTTAAGTCAAACGAAAGCCGGCAGACTTTGTTTTTCACCGAGCCGGCGGAAGTAATCATCAAAATCACATACATACGCTTGCCGGTCGGAATGACTTCCACTTTGGAAATCACCGAAAACTTCGGCGTTGCGTGCGCGACAACCGCGGCGCATTTGGTTAACTCCGCCAAAGCCAGCGTTGCGCTGTGAACAATTTCCGTTTCCGTCATATCCTCGTCCGGCAGCATGGATTCAATCGCCTGTTTTTCCGCATCCGAAAGCGGATTGGTTTCCATCAGGCTGTCCACGTACAGCCGGTAACCGTTATAGGTGGGAATGCGCCCCGCCGAGGTATGCGGCTGTTCCAAATAGCCCTGCTTTTCCAGCTCTGCCATCTCATTGCGAATTGTTGCGGAGGAAGCTTTCAGATATTTCATCACCGCTTTCGAACCCACCGGTTCCCCCGTGACAATATACTCATCCACTACCGCTGTAAGAATTCTCAGCTTTCTGCCGTCCATTTACGCATATCCGTTCCTTTCTATACCCAGTCCAAAAAAGAGGGCTTGCGAAAGAAATGCGCTCCTTCTCATTGGAATTTGTATGAATTTGCCCGTGAAAACAGCAGTCCTTTGCTTAGCAGTTTTCATTTTGGAGTGTTAGCACTCTTACTCTTTGAGTGCTAATTTTAATTTAACACCTTTTCGGTGAATTGTCAAGGGGTATTTCGCAATTTTTTTCATAAACTTCTCTTTTAGATTCCCCCGCGTTTTGTGCAATATAGCAGGAACACGTTTACAAAAATCGTTTGGGCAAACAAAATCGCGGATTTTTCTGCCCAAGAACCCCCAGATTTCTTGCATGATTCGGAAAAAAGTGCTATACTAAGAGCAGTGAAATTTAAAAACGGATGATTACGGAAAAGGAGGCTGTGCAATCCGCGCATGGATTGCATAAATAAAACATGAAAAAAAGAATTGGGATCCTAACAAGCGGCGGGGATTGCCCCGGACTGAACGCAACCATTCGCGGCGTTGCCAAAGCCTTGTATCAGGAATTCGGCACGGACGACGTACAGATTGTGGGTATTTCCGACGGATACGCAGGTTTAATTCAAAACCAATGCAGGGATATGGCACCGAACGAATTCAGCGGCATTTTAACCATGGGCGGAACGATTCTCGGCACCAAGCGCACGCCGTTTAAAACCATGCAGGTGATCGGCGAGGACAATGTGGATAAAGTCAAAGCCATGAAGGACACCTACAAAAAACAAAAGCTGGACGCGCTGTTGACTTTGGGCGGCAACGGCACGCACAAAACCGCCAATTTGCTCTCCCAAGAAGGGCTGAACGTGATTGGTTTGCCCAAAACGATTGACAACGACATTTTTGGTACGGATGTAACTTTTGGATTTCATACGGCGGTGGATATTGCCACGGACGTCATCGACCGCCTGCACACCACGGCAAATTCCCACGGCAGAATTATGGTGGTGGAAATCATGGGCAACAAGGCTGGTTGGCTGACGTTGTATTCCGGCATTGCCGGCGGTGCGGATACGATTGTCATTCCGGAAATTCCGTTTGATATTGAAAAGCTCAGCGAGGCTTGCCTGCGGCGGGCAGCAACGGGGAAAGCGTTTTCCATCATTGCCGTTGCCGAAGGCGCGTATTCCCAGGATGAGGCAAAGCTGAAGAAGAAAGAGCGCCAAAAAGCCCGCGAGGAACGCGGCGAAATTACCGCAACCAACCGCATAGCAAAGGGCATACAGGAAATCACCGGCATTGAAACCCGCACCTGTGTGCCGGGACATATGCTCCGCGGCGGCAGTCCCACCGCCTATGACCGGATTCTTGCTACGAAATTCGGCTCCCGTGCGGCGCATTTAGTTGCGCAGGAAAAGTATGGCTATACTGTTGCCATGCAGGGCAATGAGATTACCGAAAACAAGCTGGACGAAATTGCGGGCAAGAGCAAGTTTGTTCCCATGGACGACCAGATGATTATCACGGCGCGGGACATTGGCGTGTCCTTTGGCGACTAAATGCACACGCTGATCGTAAACGGTTCGCCGCACAAAAACGGCAGCACCGCCGCGCTTACAGACCTGCTTCGCCGCCAATTGCCGTGCGAATGCACCGAGCTGTTTTTGCGGGAGCAAGCCCTCTCCCCCTGCGTGGACTGCCGTGCTTGCCAAACGCAGAACCGCTGTGTGATTCCCGATGATTTTGCGAAAATTCTTGCCGCCATGCAAAGCGCGGATGCGGTTGTGTTTGCCGCTCCGGTATGGTTTTGTACGCTTTCTGTACCCATGCTCACCCTCATCAGCCGGTTTCAGTGCTTGTGGGCGGCGCAGGCATCCGGCGTATATACTCCCCCTGCGAAAAAAAACGGTGCGATTCTCCTTACCGCGGGGAATGGCTCTCCCAAAAACAAAACGGCATTTATCCCCGCGCGGGAAGCCCTCCGGCTGTTGGGTGTGGACCATCCGGCAGAGGTGCTTTGTCCGGACACGGACACGCGCCCTGTGCGGGAAAATATACAAGCTGCAGAGCAAATCCGGCAGGCGGCTGAGTTTTTAACCTCGGACAAGCCAAATCCGCCCCCATCCGGCATGATATGAGAATTTCGGGCATATAGTTAGGAAGAACCTTCTAATGAAAAGGAGCCTGCTTTATGTCCGTTTTTCTTGCCCGATGCAAGCGCTTGTTTTTCCGGCTGGCGGGATTATTTCGTAAACTGCTGACACCGGATCATGTAGCGGTGCTGATGTTTCTTGCCGCGCTGATTGCCGCGGCACTGCTGATTCTTCGCCCGCACATTGCGGATGCGCAAAAAGAACAGTCCGTGCCGAAAGAACAGGGCGTGTTTGTTCCCATTCTTATGTACCACAGTATTCTCAAAGATTCCGCACAGCAGGGGGAATTTGTGCTTTCGCCCGATGTACTGGAGCAGGACTTAGCGTATTTAAAAAACAACGGCTACACCACGGTATTCATCAGCGATTTAGTCGCTTATGTGAACGAGGGTGCAGAACTGCCGGAAAAACCCGTAGTGATTACCTTTGATGACGGCAGCTACAACAATTTGGTATATGCCCTTGCCCTTTTGGATAAATACGACAGCCGTGCGGCGTTTTCCATAGTAGGAAGCTACACGGCAAAGGAAGCCGGCGAAAAAACACGCAGTACGGCGTATTCCTACATGAATTATGCGGATGTGAAAGCGTTGGCGGACAGCGGGCGTGCGGAAATCTGCAACCACAGCTATGCAATGCACGAACTGGGTGCACGGCGCGGCACGCTGAAAAATTCTAACGAAAGCGATGCGGCGTATGAATCCGCCCTGCTGGACGACATTATGAAAAATCAGGCACTGCTGACGGAAAACTGCGGCATTACCCCGACGGTTTACACCTATCCTTATGGGTTGATTTGCAAAGAAAGCATCCGGCTGGTGCGCGGCGCGGGGTTTTCCGCCAGCCTTGGTGTAAGCGAAACGCCGAACTATCTGGTGCGCGGCAGTGCAGACTGCTTATACGAAATGGGTCGCTACAACCGTCCGGCGGGCATTTCCACGGAGGAATTTATGAAAAAAGCACTGAAAGGCTGAACCGCTGTTTTGATTTTCGCCCGTGCCGTATGGAGAAACTTTCGCAAAAAGCGAAAAACTTTACCATGCGGTGCGGGAATTTTTACGGGCATTTTGCCGGCACTGCATTGAAAATTTGGGCATACTATTTGCGAAATTTCTAGCAGAACGTTTCGACACAAAAAAGACTTTTATTTTCGAGAAAAGTGTAGTATAATAGTATCGTATACAAATTTTTGCCGAACGTGTGTCCACCCTCTTTCGGCGGAATTGTAAAAGAAAGGCTGGTCTGTTTATGTCCGAACGCTATTCCCTTGGCATTGACGTGGGTTCCACCACAGTGAAAACCGTCATTCTGGATGGGGAAAACATCTTATATACCAAATATGAAAGGCATTATTCCAAGGTGCGGGAAACCGTCTGTGAGCAGCTGCGGCTCATTCGGGAACAATATCCCACCACGCGGTTTGCCCTCTCCCTGACCGGTTCGGCGGGGCTGGGCATTGCCGAAAGCGCCAAACTGCCGTTTGTACAGGAAGTTTATTCCGCCTTTATCGCAGTGAACACCGCCTACCCGGACACAGACGTGGTCGTGGAACTGGGTGGCGAGGACGCTAAAATCATTTTCCTTACCGGCGGCGTGGAACAGCGCATGAATGGATCCTGCGCGGGTGGTACGGGCGCGTTTATCGATCAGATGGCTACCCTACTGGATATCACACCGAACGAACTGGACAGGCTTTCGTTAAACAACGAAAAGCTGTATCCAATTGCGTCCCGCTGCGGGGTGTTCGCAAAATCCGATATTCAGCCACTGCTCAATCAGGGTGCGCGCAAGGAGGACATTGCCGCGTCGATTTTTCAAGCCGTGGTGGACCAGACGGTTTCCGGACTGGCACAGGGCAGAAAAATTGCGGGAAAAGTGCTGTTTTTAGGCGGGCCGCTGTCATTTTTAAAAGGGCTGCGCCGTGCGTTTGTCCGCACGCTGAAATTATCGGAGGAAAATGCGATTTTTCCCGAACAAGCACCGGTATTTATGGCGTATGGCGCGGCTTTGCAGGCACGCACGCTGGATGAGGCTTTTACGATTGATGAAGCGTTGGATAAAATCATCAACGCCAAGGCCGCGGACAACATCATTTCCGGAAAGCCATTATTCCGCGACAAGCAGGAATACATTGAGTTCGTGGAGCGGCACAAGCAGTCGGATTTGCGTTATGAGGATATTAAAACCTACCGCGGCGATGCCTATCTGGGCATTGATGCGGGTTCTACTACAACAAAGCTGGTACTGATTACGCCGGATGGCAAACTGCTGTTCCAGCATTACAGCTCCAACCGCGGCAGTCCGCTGGACGTGATCGCCGGCAAGCTGAAAGAAATTTACGAGCTGGGCGGCGACCACCTGCATATCCGTGCCGCGGCAGTCACCGGCTATGGAGAGGATTTAATCAAAGCCGGTTTGGGCGTGGATTTTGGCATTGTAGAAACCGTGGCGCATTATAAAGCGGCAGCGTTTTTCTGTCCGGACGTGGATTTTATTATCGACATTGGCGGGCAGGACATTAAGTGCTTTAAGATTAAAAACAACGCCATTGACAGCATTATGTTGAACGAGGCTTGCTCCTCCGGCTGTGGTTCGTTTATCCAAACGTTCGCGCAGGCGTTGGGCTACGAAATTGCCGACTTCGCCCGACTGGGATTGTTCGCCCCCGCCCCCGTGGAACTGGGCAGCCGCTGTACGGTGTTTATGAACAGCTCCGTAAAACAGGCACAAAAGGACGGCGCTTCCGTGGAGGATATTTCTGCGGGACTTTCCTCCTCCATTATCAAAAATGCCGTTTATAAAGTCATCCGCGCAAAATCCGTGGACGAGCTGGGCAAAAATATCGTCGTGCAGGGCGGAACGTTTTTAAACGATGCCGTTTTGCGTGCGTTTGAACAAGAACTGGGCAGAAATGTCATTCGTCCGGCGATTGCCGGACTGATGGGTGCGTTTGGCTGTGCGCTGTACGCGATGGAAAAACAAAAGGCAGAAAATTCTACGCTGATTTCCCAAGAGGCGTTAGCAAATTTCAGCTACGAATCCAAATCCGCTCAATGCCATGGCTGTACGGCAAACTGCCGGCTGAATATCATTCGGTTCAGCAACGGCGGCAGGTTTGTTTCCGGCAACCGCTGTGAAAAGGGTGCGGGTATCAAATCTGATCACAGCGGCGAGGATTTATTCGCCTACAAATACCAGCGCATCCGCGATTACGAAACCGCCCCCATCAAGAACCCCATTGCGCGCATTGGCATTCCCCTTGCACTGAGTTTTTACGACTTAATTCCGTTCTTTTGTACGCTGTTTCATTCGCTGGGCTTTGAAACTGTCTTTTCGGAAGAAAGCACCCGCGACACCTATTACAAAGGACAGCACACCATTCCGTCCGATACCGTTTGTTATCCGGCAAAGCTGGCGCACGGACACATCATCAGCCTGCTGGAAAAAGGCGCAGACTTTATTTTCTACCCCTGCATGAGCTACAATGTGGACGAAGGCGGCAGTGACAATCACTATAATTGTCCGGTGGTGGCATATTATCCGGAACTCCTAAAAGCCAATATGACAGAACTGAACAATGCGAATTTTAAAGCGCCCTATTTGGACATCAACCGGAAAAATCACACCGCAAAGGTGATTTCCGATTTACTTGCCGATTATGCCGTTGACCAGCGCAGTGTATATGCGGTTTTGAATCATGCCTACTCCGAACAGCTGCGTTTTCGGCGGCAAATACAGGAAAAAGCCTTGCGTATGATTGACAAGGCCCGCGATGAGGGCAGGCAGATTATCGTACTTGCCGGCAGACCGTATCATCTGGATCCGGAAATCAACCACGGCATTAACAAGCTGATTACCTCACTGGGCTTCACCGTGATTACAGAAGACAGTATTGCCGAATTGGTGGATGTGCCGCCGCTGGATGTACTCAACCAATGGACATATCATTCCCGTTTGTACCGTGCGGCAAAATACGTAACCGAACAGCCCGATATGCAGTTGGTGCAGCTGGTATCATTCGGCTGCGGCATTGATGCCATTACCACGGATGAAGTGCGGGCGATTTTAGAGGAAAAAGGCAAGCTGTATACGCAGCTGAAAATTGATGAAATCAACAACCTCGGCGCAGCGAAAATCCGGTTGCGGAGCCTTGCCGCCGCCATTGAAGAAAAAAACGAGCAGGCTGTCCAGCTCACAAACAGAAAGGACTAAATTGCCATGGGTGTTCATGTTGCCATGGATTCGGGAAGGGTTCATCAAACCAAATTCACCGAACAAATGAAAAAAGATTATACGATTTTGATACCGGATATGCTGCCGATTCATTTTACGCTGATTATGCGAATTTTCCGGCAGTACGGCTACAAAATGGAGCTGCTGCAAACCTCCACGCGCAACGTGGTGGATGAGGGCTTGAAAAACGTGCATAACGACACCTGCTATCCGGCACTGCTGGTGATCGGGCAGTTTATGGACGCGCTCAAAAGCGGCAAATACGATGTTAATAAAACCGCGCTGATGATTTCTCAGACGGGCGGCGGATGCCGGGCATCCAACTACCTGCACTTACTGCGGAAAGCGCTTTCTACTACTTTTCCGCAAGTACCGGTGCTTTCTTTAAATTTCAGCGGGCTGGAAAAAAATAAGGCGTTTCAGCTTACCCTGCCGATGATGCTGAAATTGGTATACGCCGTACTGTACGGCGATATGCTGATGCTGTTATACAATCAATGCAAGCCGTATGAAATTCACGAAAACGATACGGACAAAATGCTTGCCAAGTGGGAAACCCGTTTGGGCAATATGCTTGCGGCGAACAAGTTCTTTGATACTGCCAAGCATTATCGGGCGATACTAAAGGATTTTGCCACGAT
>DBRO01000132.1 GCA_002306005.1 Ruminococcus sp. UBA1366
GAGGTCAAGGAACTGGATGCAGAAATCATCCGAGCCTTGGTGGAGCGCATCGATGTCTTCACGCCGGAGAAGGTGCCGGGCACCAGAACGAAAAAGCAGACCATCCTCATTCATTGGAACTTCATTGGTGCAGTCGAACTGCCCCAAGAACAGAAAAAATCGGCATAGCCGGATTTCTCCAAACTATGCCGATATTTTTCCAAGGTATAAAATCCCTTAGTGAGACACCCTTAAGCGCCTCTTTTTATTTATATAATCATGATTTTATATTTTTCCAGCCAGTAGTTGATTTGCAGCAGATAAGCAATAATCTGGGGGTTGGTCATCAGCTGTCCGTACCACTGAGTTTGCGTATCGGCTGAGAGCAGTTTCTCAATTTCTGATTTTTTCACAATCCGTAACAGGGGTGCTGTAGGGTTTGCAATCACTTCCCGCAGGTTGGCGGAAACAGCAGCGGTATAATTCGGGTTATGCGTTTTGGGATAGGGACTTTTCTTTCTCCAAAGCACTTCCTCCGGAAGGTAGCTTTCCATGGCTTTGCGGAGCAGTCCTTTTTCCCTGCCCATATAGTCCTTAAACTCCCACGGAACGGTATAAAGATACTCCACAATCCGGTAATCGCAGAACGGCACGCGGACTTCCAGTCCGTTATACATACTCATCCGGTCTTTGCGGTCTAATAAGGTTTGCATGAACCACTCCAGATTCAGGCGCATCATTTCGCGCATGCGGTGTTCTAAAGACGAACCACCCTCGTTCGGATTGACTTTTCCTATGGTGGAAGCGTACTTGCCATACACATATTTTTCAGGATTCACGCAACGGGCAAATTCATCCTGCAAGAGATTTGCACGGTAAAATGTGGACTGCGACCACGGAAAGCCGTTTGTAGCACGGATATCTTTATCCCGATACCATGGGTAGCCGCCGAAGATTTCATTGGGATTTACGGGATTACATTTTTGTCATACAGAAATTTGTCCGCTCCATATATTGATATGGGGGGATTTTTTATGCCGGTATTTAAGGAAATTTTACTGGGTAACACCAAACTTATTTTTTATGAAGCAGCGGTTTCAGGCAATCCAGAAGCACTATTATCCAGAATTACAGAGCAAATTTTCCCGCTTCTGCAAGAGGAAACTGCACCGCACTGGGGGTGAGATTATGGCGCAAAGCAGTCGGGAATATGTAATTTATCTGCGCAAATCCCGAGCGGATGCCGATGCCGAAGCACGCGGAGAGGACGAAACGCTTCGGCGACATGAAACGGCTTTGCTTGCACTAGCAAAACAAAAAAAGCTTGTTGTCGCAAAGATTTACCGCGAGATCGTTTCCGGCGAAACCATTGGTGCGCGTCCGGAAATGCAAAGGCTTTTAACAGAGGTGGAAGCCTGCAAATGGGCAGGCGTGCTTGTCATGGAAATTGAGCGGCTTGCCCGTGGGGATACCATCGACCAAGGAATTGTCGCACAGACGTTTCAAGCATCCGGCACGCGAATTATTACGCCAAGCAAGGAATATGATCCCACAAACGAATTTGATGAGGAGTATTTTGAATTTGGGCTGTTTATGTCCCGACGGGAATACAAAGCAATTAACCGCCGGCTTCAACGCGGGCGGGAATGTGCGGCAAAGGAAGGACGATTCCAAGGCAGTCGGGCACCTTTTGGTTATGAACGCTGCCGCAACGCTGAAAATGCCCCTACCCTGCGGATTGTTCCCGAACAGGCAGAAATTGTTCGATTCATTTTTACTTATTTTGTGCAAGGCATGGGACTTTCCGAACTGGCACGGACGCTGAATGAAATGGGTATTACGCCGCCGACACAGGACTACTGGCAGAAAGCAACCCTGCGGCAAATGCTGAGCAATCCCGTTTATGCTGGAAAAATTCGCTGGGGATATCGCCGCCAGCACACCAAATTATCGGACGGGCAGAAAATTTTGCAGCGGCAGATCCAACCGGAACAAAACTGGATCCTTGCGGACGGACTACACAGCGCAATTATTGAGGAAACCATGTTTCGCCACGCACAGGATTCATTATCTAAAAATCCTGTTGTGCCGGTAAGCAAGAACAAAGAATTGAAAAATCCGCTAGCAGGTGTGGTATGCTGCGCACTTTGCGGACGGAAAATGACGTTGCGCCGAGCTGGAAATTCCGTAAAACCGGATTATCTAGTTTGCACCAGCCGACACTGCAAAACTGTTTCTTCTCCCCTGCTCTTGGTGGAAGAACGTTTGCTAGCTGCTTTGCAATACTGGCTGGAAGGATATCGATTGGACTGGAACACCGTACAAAATTCAAAATTGCCCGTGCAAACACGTCTGGAAGAATCTCTAGCGCAAGTGAAAAAAGCACGCGCGAAGCTGAAACGCCAATTTGCAAACATTCATGATTTGTTGGAGCGCGGAATTTACTCCGCGGAAGTTTTTTTACAAAGAACCGAGGAGATTTCGCAGCGTTTGGCGCAAACGCATACTGCGGAGCAAACGCTATCTGCAGAATTTGAACAAATACAATCTGCTTATACGCTGAACAGCGAGGACTTTCTGCCGAAACAAATTGTAGAATGCTATGAAAAATTGCCGAACGCTGCGGGAAAAAATTGTTTACTGAAACTGCTTCTGGACAAAGTTGTGTATGAAAAAGACAAGAGCGGTGCCTGTAAAGGCGGTTCCGTGGATGGATTTACCCTGCGTATTTTTCCAAAGCTCCCCTATCATTCGGATTTTACTGCGGATACTTGACAATTATACTGCTACAAGTTATAATCATGGTATGCAAACGATACTTTGGTTCGTTTAAAGAAGCAGGGGTTCTACTGGGAGTGATTTAAAAAGGCTGTGTAATGCAGCCTTTTTGTATATCCGGAAATGAATCTTTTAGCAGAAAGCAGGTGAGCGAATGGTACAAGCCTTGACAGTATCCGCGGAACAGGTTTCTGTGCCGTTTGCGGAGGTTTGCCGGTATTTGATGCTGGGAAAAGCTTCTCCCGATGCGGCTTTGACTGCGTTAATTTCAAATTCCGTTCAGGAATTTCAGCGAGTCGCGCACTATACTGCTTGCTTTATGAAAGTTCCTGTAAAAATAACAGATACGCGGGTGGATTTTAACGGTCTTTCGGCGGAAAGCAAACATCTTGCACGGCATTTGCAGGGATGTACGCAGTCCATTTTGTTCGCCGCAACGACCGGATTAGAAACTGAACGGCAACGTAAACGCGCCGGAATGCTTTCACCTGCAAAAGCTTTGGTGTTGGATGCGGTTGGCACTGCTGCGATTGAACGCTTCTGTGATATTCTTTGCGAACGTTGGAAACGTGAATGTTCACCGGCGCAGATTCGCACACGGTTTAGTCCCGGATATGGAGATTTAGCACTGGAATTTCAGGTTCCCCTGTTACGAACGCTGGAGGCAGCACGTCATGCGGGGATTACCCTCACAGAATCCTTATTAATGATTCCGCAAAAATCTGTTTCCGCGATTGTTGGCATTGGCCCGGCGGCGGAACGACCCTCCCATGGCTGTGCGGACTGCGGCCGGGAGAATTGTGATTTTGCAAGAGAATCGTAGAAAAAACAAAATGAGAAGGTTTACGATGAAGATACAAGAACAAATCAAACAAGGTGTGTTTTTTTTAGACGGCGGCACAGGTACCTATTTGCAGGAGCGCGGACTTGCGCCCGGCGAACTGCCGGAACTTTGGAATCTCACGCACCCGGATGAGATTATTGCCCTGCACAAGGCTTATTATCGAGCGGGCAGTCATAGTGTTTGCACCAATACATTTGGCGCAAACAGCTTGAAATTTAATGGGCGTGCGAGAAATCCCGATGTGGAAGAAATTGTCCGTGCGGCGGTCAACTGTGCAAGCATTGCGCGGGATGGTTCACAAGGTATCGGGCAGGCACAAAAATTCATTGCGCTGGACATTGGTCCATTGGGACATTTGCTTGCACCGCTGGGCGATTTGGAATTTGAACAAGCGGTAGCGCTTTTTGCGGAAATTGTTCGAGCCGGTACGGATGCGGGTGCGGATTATATCTATATTGAAACGATGAACGACTGCTATGAAACAAAAGCCGCCGTACTTGCAGCAAAGGAAAACAGCGATTTACCGGTTTTTGTGAGTAATGTTTACGATGAATCCGGCAAGCTGATGAGCGGCACGGAGCCTGAAGCCATGGTCGCCATGCTGGAGGGGCTTGGTGCGGATGTCATTGGCATGAACTGCTCTTTGGGGCCGGATAAAATGCTGGAGATTCTTCCCCGATTTGTTCGAGCGGCATCCGTGCCGATACTGGTGAAACCGAACGCGGGATTGCCTCACACAGAGGGCGGTAAAACTGTCTATGATGTGGGTGCGGAGGCATTTGCAGATGTAATGGCGCAGATTGTACGAGGCGGTGCCGGCGTTGTGGGCGGGTGTTGCGGCACCACTCCGGATTTTATTCAAACGATGACGGCACGGGTAGGAAATTTCCCCGCGGCACAGGGAACGCCGAAAAAATTATCCGTCATCAGTTCCTATTCCCATGCGGTTTATTTTGGAGAGAAACCGGTGCTCATCGGGGAGCGCATCAACCCCACGGGCAAAAAGCGTTTTCAGCAGGCGCTGCGCGAAGGTGAACTCGGCTACATTGTCAAGGAGGGTGTTTCCCAGCAGGAAAGCGGCGCGGATGTGCTGGATGTAAATGTTGGCTTGCCGGAAATTGATGAGCCTGCCATGCTGGAATCCTGCGTCAAGGAACTGCAAAGTGTATGCGATTTGCCCTTACAAATTGATACTTCGGATGCGGAAGCAATGGAACGCGCGCTCCGGATTTACAACGGAAAAGCCATGGTGAATTCCGTAAACGGCAACGTTGATGTAATGGACAGGGTTTTTCCTCTTGTGAAAAAATACGGCGGATTTGTAGTTTGTTTAACGCTGGACGAAAGCGGGATTCCCGCAACGGCGCAGGGCAGGCTGGAAATTGCGCGGCGAATTGCGCTGCGGGCGGCTTCGTATGGAATCGGTATGCAGGACTTGATTTTTGACCCGCTTGCGATGACGATTTCCGCCGAACCGGATGCGGCAAGAATTACGCTGGAATCCGTTGCCCTGATTCGGCGGGAGCTCGGTGCGTGCTGTTCTTTGGGGATTTCAAATATTTCTTTTGGGCTGCCGAACCGCGATTTTATCACGTCGGCATTTTTCCTGATGGCACTGGATGCGGGGTTAAATGCGGCGATTGTCAATCCTTTTTCCGTTGAACTGCAAAAAACTTATCACAGTTATTTGGCGCTTGCCGGCATGGATGAAAACTGCGCGGGGTATTTGAACTTTGCACAGCAATTTGCCGGACAGGCTTTGCTTTCCCCGACTGCAAAAGCGGTACAAAAAGACCTTCCTGACGGATTGATGGGTGCCATTATCCGCGGACTTTCGGACGAAGCCGGTATTCTTGCAAAACAAGCGCTGGCAAGCACTTCTCCGCTTGAATTAATTGACACACAGATTGTTCCGGCACTGGATGTAGTGGGACGCGGGTTTGAGGAAAAGACCGTTTTTCTCCCGCAATTACTGATGAGCGCTGAGGCGGCTAAAGCAGCGTTTGAACAAGTTCGTGCAAGTATGCCGGCAAGCAGTACCGCAGGCCCTGCGGTGATTCTTGCAACGGTGAAGGGAGATATTCACGATATTGGAAAAAACATTGTCCGCGCCCTGATGGAGAACTACGGGTATTCGGTTATTGACCTTGGGCGGGATGTTTTGCCGGAAGTGATTGTGAAAACGGCAGTGGAAAAAGACGTACGCTTGGTAGGTCTAAGCGCGCTGATGACGACAACTGTTCCGGCGATGGAAGAAACCATTCGCCTTTTGAGGCAAGCAAAGCCGGAAACGAAAATTATGGTAGGCGGTGCGGTTTTAACACAGGAATATGCGGATAAAATCGGTGCTGATTTTTATGGCAAAAACGCGATGGAGAGCGTTCGTTTCGCACAAAAATTCTTTTTTGATAAGGAGTAAACGATGAAAGCAAACAAGAAAATTTTGAAAATTCTCATTCCTATTTTGATACCGGTACTGCTTGCAGGCGGCCTGCTGGCGGTATGGTATTTCAACCGAGAGAAACCGGAGGACGGCAAAAAGGACATTACCATTTCTGTTGTTTATCAGGACGGAAAAACAGAGACACACGAGGTTTCCACCGATGCTCAATACTTGAAGGAGGCGGCAGATACGGTGTTGAAACTAGACGGTACAGAAAGTGAATACGGCTTTCTGATTACTGCTATTAACGGCGTGTCGGCGGATTATGATACGGACAAGGCATACTGGGCAATTTATGTTAATGACGAATACGCTACGCTAGGTGTGAGTGCACAGCCGGTTGCTGATGGTGATACCTATAAATTTCAATATGAAACCGCAGCAGAATAAGATTTCGTTACGCGAACTTGCGCGTCTTGGGATTTGCACGGCACTGATTTTTACGGCACAGGTTGCTATGGCGGCACTGCCAAATATTGAAATCGTCACACTGTTACTCATTCTATACACGCTTTGGTTCGAAAAAAAAGCGTTGTTGATTCTTTCTGCGTTTGTGTTACTGGAAGGCATTTTCTACGGCTTTCACCAGTGGTGGTTCGGGTATCTTTACATTTGGCTGCTGCTTTGGGTGGTTGTTCGTTTGCTGGGCAAAAAAGAACGCGGCACGTTATTTTGGGCTTGCATTGGCAGCGGATTCGGCTTACTATTTGGATTGCTCTATGCGCCGGTTTACTACGTCATCGGTGGATTTGGCTATGCGGTTTCGTGGTGGATTTCTGGTATTCCTTTTGATATCCTGCATGGTGCGGGTAATTTTCTTTTAATTTTGCTGTTATTTTCGCCGCTGAACAGAGTTGGGCGGCGGCTGTTGAACCTTTAAATTTGTCATCCTGTAAAGCCGGACTCATCCGCACATTCCCCGCTTAGGGCTACGGTGCAATGCTTTTTTACTTCATTGCAGAACAGCAGCAGCGAGCCATCCACGTCCGCCATTGCCGGCAAGTCGCGGGCATCCACAGCTTTGAAAAGGCTATCCACCAATTCCGGTGTATCCACACGCACAAAATGGTGTGTACTGCCGATATGTTCGGACATTTTCCGGATATAGTAATCATCACTGGACGGCTGGAATTTAGATGCTTTAAAATACTTGTCGTTATCGTAATAATCTACGGAAAACGTATGCAGTTCCCTGCCCTGTTTTTTAAATTCCTCCGCCGTTACGGCTGCAATGATACTCGAATCCAAACCGCCGGACAAGAACGTGCAAACCGGCACATCTGAAACTGTCTGGAGGCGGATGGCATCCGTGACTAAGAACTTTACTTTTTCCAGCGTTTCCTCGAATGTATCGTTGGTTTCTTTGTCCTGCACGTCCCAGTACTGCCGGATTTTTAAACTATAATCACGAAATCTTCCGCAGCACCCTGCCGGAAGTTCCTCAATATCTTTAAAAATACCGTACCCCGGCGTTCTGCCGGGACCTACCAGCATAATTTCCGCAACGGACTGCGCATCAATTTCCGGCTTTACCAGCGGGTGCTGGAGAATGCCCTTGATTTCGGATGAAAAGATGAATTGATCGCCGCGCACAGCATAAAAGAACGGCTTTACGCCCATTCTGTCCCGTGCGAAAAACAGGGATTTGTCGGCGCTTTTCCACACGGCAAAAGCAAAAATACCGTTGAATTTATGTACGCAGTCCTCTCCCCATTGGACATAGCTTTTTAGCACGACCTCCGTATCCGAATGACCGGAAAATTCATGCCCTTTGGCAAGCAGTTCTGCACGAATTTCGTCCGTATTATACAGCTCACCGTTATAAACCAGTGCATACTCGCAGTCTCCGCCGGTAAATACCATGGGCTGCAAACCGTTTTCAATGTCAATCACCGCCAGCCGTGTATGTATCAACGTGACATTTTCTCCGGTATAAATTCCATCTTGATCCGGTCCGCGCCGTTTCAGCGAGTCTCTCATTTGCTCTGCACTCCTTAAATAATCTGCATTCTCGCAGCTCATAGCATCATTACAGTTCAGCATTCCGGCAATTCCGCACATAATTCTCTCCATTCCGCCGTCAATTACGGCTAAAAATTTCAGCGTAAAATTTGCGTCTACTGGTCTATTCTATGCTTTTTCTGCCATTTTGCCACAAAAAAAGCCTTGCGATAACGCAAGATTCAGACTTAAGAAAAAGTGACAATTAAAAATTAAAGAATGTTAAAGTGGTAATTATACTGCTAATTTGAATATAAAATTGATATTATTTACTTCAAAGTGGGATTTACCGCTTTGCGACGTCCTATTATACAGGAGATTCACCTTGAAAGTTGCACGCAAACGTGCAACCTAGACTGAAAAAAATATTTATCAGTAAAATAAT
>DBRO01000040.1:0-1883 GCA_002306005.1 Ruminococcus sp. UBA1366
CCGTCAATTTTCGCCCAAACATGGTTGGATTGAATGAGCGTTCCGTCTAAATCAAACAGGAACGCCCGATATTTTGAAAATAACGTTTGTTGCAGCATAAAAGTCCTTTCGATGTTAAAACGTTTCGCTTTGGTAGCCCTTAAAGCCTTTGCCGAAAATTTCCGATGCGGAGGTGACAATCATAAAGGCNNTTCATGGCACAAAGAATAATACGCTCATCCGTGCCGGTATAGCCGCCCGTGCCTTTTAAAAAACTCGCGCCGACATCAATATCCGAAAGCAGGTGCTTCATGATTTCCTCCTCGCGGTGGCTGACAATGAACACCATCATTGCCTCGTCCCTGCCGTACAGAACCAAATCCAGCACGTACATATCCACGACTAGCTCCATCATACCGTACAGTGCAAAATCCCAGTCGCCGAAAACCAATCCGGATGCCAGCACAATCACGCCGTCCAGCGCAAGAAAAATCCTGCCGGTTTTAATGTGCTTGTATTTCAGCTTAATCAGCCGCACGACAATATCCGTGCCGCCGGTTGTGCCGCCTGCGCGGAACACAATGCCAATGCCCGCGCCGAGCAGGGTTCCGCCAGCCAGCGCCGCCAGTACAAGGTCTTTTGTCAGCGGCTCAAAGCGCTCCAGATAATTCATCATACCGGAGGCAAACAGCACCGCCGTGATGGTTTTTGCAAAAAAAGCCTTGCCTAATTTTAAAAAGCCAAGAATCAGCAACGGTACGTTAAACAGCAATACCAGTGTGCCGACTTTCAGCGGCAAAAACCGGCTGAGCATAATCGAAATACCCGTTACGCCGCCGGAAACAACGGAGTTGGGGTCTAAAAACAGGCTGACTCCTGCGGAATAGAGCAGTGCGCCGAGCGCCAGCAAGGGAAGCGACAGAAAGTAGTCTTTCAGGATTGCTTTTCGCATGGCTTCTCCTTTCGGGNNAATTCGCGATCAAGAATTTCGCACGCAAGCACAACCAACTCCGCACAGGGACGTTTTTTGTAATAGCTTTCCGTCCGCGCCTCCGGCGTGGGCACATCGTGCTTTTGGGAAAGCCCCAGCAGTTCGCGGCAAATATACGAGCCATTTTCCTGTTCAAATGCTTTGGCAAAGCGCTGAATCCGCGCATATTGTTCGGATTTTACCTGCCGGTCGTTGGGGTTTTCACTGCCGAAGCGCAAATCCAGCACCATAAAAGCGCCCGTCACCGCGCCGCAAACCTCACGCAGTCTGCCCATGCCGCCGCCAAAGCCGGAGGAAATCCGAATGGCGGTTTCTTCCGGAAGACCGAGTTCGACGGTATAGGCGCACAGCACCGCTTGGGAGCAGTTATAGCCGCTTTTAAAAAGCTGCATGGCTTTTTCGGAATGGGTTTGGCTCATCAAAATCAGTCCTTTTGGAAAAGTTATTTTTCGTCCTGCATGGAAGTCCGGAACGGCGCAAGGGGGATGCCGGTTTCATTGAAAATGGTGACATCCGCGTAATTAAACCAGTTGTAGCGCGCGTATTTCGGTTCGGGTACTTGTTCGCAGGAAATAAAAATCCGGTTGCCGCAGATTTGCGCTTTGGCGGGAGAAAAGTTCTTATCTTCTCCGGCAAGTTCAAAGCCGGCGGGTTCGCCGCGCACCACAAAGCCGTTTTCGGCATGGGAGAAATGCAGCTCCATGCCGGAATTTTTCAGAACATAGCTTTGATAAATCGGTCCAAACGCTTTCACCGGCTGTGCGTAAACGCCCGCAAGCGCTTGCAGGGCAAGCCGGATTCCGACGGGTTCTTTGTCTGTGGGGTGGATATTATCCAGCTCTCCGCAATCGGTAATCACAGCAATGCCGGTGTTTTTTACGGTTTGGTAAGCCCGCATTTGCGCTTCCCGAAT
>DBRO01000040.1:1897-2994 GCA_002306005.1 Ruminococcus sp. UBA1366
ATCGTCGCCCCAGAGGGTACGCCAACGGGCAATCAGCTTGGTGAACAGGCTGTAATAAATGCGCGGTTTGCCATCGTCCGATTCGCCTTGATAGTACAGAAATCCCCGCAGGGTGTAGGGGCAGACGCGCAGCAGCATGGTTTCATACAGTCCGCACGGACGGTAGGGGTTTTTGGGTCCCATTGGACCGGGCCATTGGTTTTTGCCCAGCCGTTCCTGTATTTCGTCCCAACTGAGGTTGGGTTCGGTTTTCAGCAGCTCGTTCATGCGCTGGAACCAGTTGGCATCGTATTCGCAAAATTCATCATAAGCGCGGTTGAGTTCTTCCGCGGTTTTGCCGGCGGTTGCCTGCTCGTATTCCTGCCAGTAAATCGCCGTGTCACTGCCGGAAAGCAGCGTTTCTTGATCCACCCAGCAGGAAGCGGACGTGCCGCCCCAGTTACAGCCAATCAGTCCCACTGTGACATTGAGCTCCGCGGCAATTTTTCTTGCATAATAAAAGCCCACTGCGCTCCATGCTTTCGCGTTTTCCGGCGAAGCCTCCGCCCAGCCGGTGTTGTCCTCGCTTTCCAGAAAGTTCTGTTGTGCGGCGGGGAGGTTTTTATAATTTTCGCGGATTTCGTGACCATCCAGATAGCCGCGTTTTTGTGTGTAATAAAAGCGCACGTTCACGGAATTGTCCAGCGTTTCGAGCAGTTCCTTGCCGCCCTTGGCATTTTGCAGTTCCAGTTCCATATTGGACTGCCCGCCCGCCAGCCAGACTTCTCCCAGCATGACATTCCGGTAGGTAATGGTTTCGCCGCCGCCGGAAATGTTCAGTTCATAAGGTCCGCCCGCGGGCATGGGAGCAAGCAAGAGGCGGAATTCGCCGGATTTTACCGTACAGCTTGCGGAATGATCTGCAAGCTGCGCGGTGATGGTTTCACCGTCCGGCAGGGTGGTTTTTCCCCAAAGCGTGATGTTTTTATTGCGCTGTAACACCATGTTGTCGCTGAAAACGGGTGCAAGCTTTACCATACGGATTCCCCCTAGCTTTTGGCGCTGTCTTCGCGCGATTTACGATATTCGATAAATTCTTCATAGGAGCCGGCGCGGTC
>DBRO01000040.1:3071-3367 GCA_002306005.1 Ruminococcus sp. UBA1366
GAGAACATACAGCGGACTTTTTCGCCGCCGGAGAGGACTTTCACCGGCTTATAGACATCGTCGCCGGAAAAGAGCATTCTGCCTAAAAAGCCGCGCAGGAAGGTTTCGGTTTCGTCCGTTTCGGAATACTGCCGGATCCATTCGATGATGTTATACTCCACGCCATCAAAAAAGGCGGTGTTATCCTGCGGGAAATACGAACGTGAGGTGGAAATGCCCCACTTAAAGCTTCCCTCGTCCGGTTCTTCCTCCTCCATCAGGATTTTAAACAGCTCTGTGACAGCCTGTTCGGATTC
>DBRO01000040.1:3472-3603 GCA_002306005.1 Ruminococcus sp. UBA1366
GCGATAAAGGCTTGCAGTTCCTTGATTTTCTCCTCGGTTTTCTTGTTCTGCTGTTTCATCAGCCGCTGCATCATCTGGCTGGATTCGTACCAGAATTCGTAGTTGCCGACGTACATTTTAATCTTGCCGAA
>DBRO01000040.1:3708-12130 GCA_002306005.1 Ruminococcus sp. UBA1366
TTTACTTTCAGCTTATCCGCTAAGGATTCCATCTGTGTATAGAGAATATCGTCCGGCAGCCCTAAACCGGAGAGCAGTTTTGCCGCGTCGCTTTCGGCTTCCCAGCCGTTGAGTTCTGCAAATTCGCCCTCCAGCTGCGCGGCGGTTTCGCCGTCCGCCTCGGAAAAATCTTCCTTTGCGTAGAGCGCGTCTTTTTCCTGCATAATCTGATACAAGCGGGGATTGCCCATTATGACGGTGTCCAGCACGGTGAATTCATCATAGGCAAAGTGATCCTGTTTTAACACGGAAAGCCGTGTTTCTTTTGGAATAAACACTTCGCCGGTGCTGGGTTCCAACTCCCCGCAGAGAATTTTTAAGAAAGTGGATTTACCAGCGCCGTTTGCGCCGATAATACCATAACAGTTGCCATTGGCAAATTTCAAGTCAACGTCCTTGAACAGATAGCTCCCGCCGAATTGCAGGCTGAGGTTTGAAACAGTAATCATAATTCCGGTTCCTTTCGCATTTCATACCCTATTATTATACCATTGTTCGGACATAAAGTAAATGTTTCAGGCAAGGCACTTGTAAAAAATTCATAGAACTGTTATAATAGGAACGACGAAAGCCGGAAAAAACAAAACTATCCTTGCTTTTTGCAAAGAAACGAGGTTTTATATGGTTCATGGGTTTGTAAAGGTATGTGCTTGCACGCCGGAAATCCGCGTGGCGGACTGCGCGTTTAACGCGGGTGCGGTGGTACGGTTGGCGCAGGCGGCGGCAGAAAAAGGCGCAAAGCTCTGTGTGTTTCCCGAGCTTTGTGTGACGGGATATACTTGTCAGGATTTGTTTTTTCAAAAAACATTGACGGATGCGGCGGAGTCGGCGGTGGAAACCATCGCGGCGCAAACTGCTGATATGGATTTACTGCTTTGCGTGGGGGTGCCGGTACGGGTTGGCGGAAAACTCTATAACTGCGCGGCGGTTCTGCACGGGGGCAAAATTTTAGGGCTGGTGCCGAAAACCGCGCTGCCGAACTATCAGGAATTTTACGAGGCGCGGCATTTTTCGCCCGCACCGGCGGAGAATTTCGCCATACGATTTGCCGGACAGGATTGTGCGTTTGGCGGCAGGCTGTTGTTTTCCTGTGCTGGAATGCCGGAGTTTTTGCTGGGTGTGGAGATTTGTGAGGACTTGTGGGTGCCGGAGCCGGTTTCTACCCGCCATGCGCTTGCGGGTGCAACGGTGATTGTGAACCTGTCCGCATCTGATGAGGTCATCGGCAAGGATACGTACCGCCGCCAGCTGGTGGAAAACCAATCCGGACGGCTGATTTGCGGCTATCTTTACTGCAATGCGGGCGAGGGAGAATCCACGCAGGATATGGTGTTTTCCGGACACAGCCTGATTGCGGAAAACGGAGCGGTGTTAAACGAACGTGCGCCGTTTTCGCAAAAAGAAAGCCTGTTGATTTCCGAACTGGATGTGCAAAAGCTGGCAAACGAGCGGCTGAAGATGACGACCTATCCCGCGCCGGACAATTGCGGTTATACGGTAGTTTCTTTTGATTGGACGCAAAAAGAAACAGAACTGACACGGTTTGTGCCAAAAACGCCCTTTATTCCGGGCAATTTTGCCGAGAGAAACGAGCGGTGCGAGCGGATTTTACAAATGCAGTCGCACGGGCTGTGTAAGCGCTGGAAGCACACCAATGCGAAAACACTGGTGCTGGGTATCAGCGGCGGACTGGATAGTTGTCTGGCACTGCTGGTTTGCGTAAAGGCGGCGGATTTATTCCAGCGCCCGCGCACGGATGTGCTTGCGGTGACAATGCCTTGTTTTGGCACAACAACGCGCACGCGCACGAATGCGGAGGTGCTTTGTGAAAAGCTGGGCGTTCGTTTTATGGAAGTGGATATCACAAAAAGTGTGCTCGCGCATTTTGAAGATATTGGACAGAGCGCGGAAGATTTCAGCGTTGTTTACGAAAACGGACAGGCGCGGGAACGCACGCAGGTGCTGATGGATTTGGCAAATCAGAAGAACGGGCTGGTCATCGGCACGGGGGATTTGTCCGAGCTGGCGCTTGGATGGGCGACCTACAATGGCGATCATATGTCCATGTACGGGGTGAACGGTTCTGTGCCGAAAACACTGGTGCGGCACATTGTGAAATTTTACGCGGATACCTGCGGAAATGCCGAACTGCGGACAGTGCTGGAGGATATACTGGATACGCCGGTTTCTCCGGAACTGCTGCCGACCAATCAAGAAAAGTCCGATATTACGCAGAAAACAGAGGACATTGTTGGGCCTTACGAACTGCACGATTTCTTTTTGTATTATGGCATCCGGTGGGCATTCCCACCGGACAAGGTATATCGGCTGGCAAAATACGCATTCGCGGGGGAATATGCGGAGGAAGTAATTTTAAAATGGCTGCGGGTGTTCTATCGGCGTTTTTTTGCCCAGCAGTTTAAGCGTTCCTGCCTGCCGGACGGCGCAAAAATTGGTTCGGTTACGCTCTCTCCGCGTGGGGACTGGCGAATGCCCAGCGATGCGTCCGCGGCGGCTTGGCTGGACATAATTGACAAGCTATAGGGCTTTGAAAAATTTTCTACCTGTTGCACAAACCAAAGGAAAGATACTTCCTTTGGTTTGTGCAACAATTCTTTTTGGACTTTTCTCTGAAATGTTGATTTCGTTTTTAAATATAAGAATATCATAATGATGCGAAAGCTAAGGCGCATAGATTTGTGCATATTGTATAAAATTTAAAGGAAAAATTCTTGTTTTGTCGGATTTTTCTTTCTGCAAACCATGGGGTATAATAGGCGTATCAAAACATGAGGGTGGTTGTTCAATGGAAAAGCACAACAGCATAAAGCTTCTGAGCTTGTCGGCGATGTTCGCAGCATTAATTTTTGTGGTAACGGCGTATTTGCATATTCCCACAACGAGAGGATATGTGCACATTGGGGATGGATTGATCTTTTTAGCGGCATCCATGCTGCCTGCACCGTATGCGATGGGTGCGGCGGCAATCGGCGCGGCACTTTCCGATGGGCTGAGCGGATACATGATTTGGGTTCCCGGGACATTGATTATTAAAGCCGCAACAGCACTGCTGTTTACGGCAAAGGCGGAGAAAATTCTGTGCACGCGGAATTTCGCGGCGTTGGTGGGTTCGCTGGTGCTTTGCGCGGGCGGGTACTGGTTCTATCAGGCGGCGGTGGTGTTGGGCGGTCTAACCAAAGCAAGTATGATTGCCTCGGCGGCGGATATTCCCGCGAATATTGCCCAAACCCTGTGCAGTGCGGCGGTGTATTTGTTTGCGGCAAAGGCGCTGGACGCGATGGGCATAAAGAAAAAGCTGGGGGTCGTTTCCGTAAAAGCGTAATAGAATAACAAAAAAGGACGGAATTGAAACGATCATTATCCAAAAAAAGTATTCCGCTATTCGGAACGACCTGATAGTATAGTGTCCCCGGAAAAGTGAGACAAAAAATAAAAAATGGTCAATCTGATATCATAAAAACAACGACACGGGAGGTACACTATCGTGAAAAAAGAACATTTACAGCAATCTTCAAAACCAAGATTGTCCTGGCGTTGCTCAAAGGAGAGAAGAAGCTAAATCAACGAATCAACGATTTGAGGAAGTCTTGTTGGCTATACCATGCGCTTGCTTCAATGCTACAGTTAAGCTCCGGCGAGGCGTGGTTAAACTCCGTGCAGGTGCGGTTTTGCGAATTATTTCACGGAGCAGTTCTACCTGCTATTTGGAACAAGCTGTATTTTGGATACAGATACTTTGTGTTTTTATAAAGCGGCCCATAAAGCGCCATATTTAAATGGCAATGTAATAATTAAACAATATTTTTGTTGATGGAATCACTGTGCTTATATTAAATTGCACGGAATAAAGGAATTCTTCTCATCAATTGGCACAGGCTTATCGCACATACACACGATACCGCCGTCGCCTCTTGGAATGGAAGCCTTTTCAAGCAGCGCATACTTCTTCACTTCCTTGCGGTTAGGGGATGCGGATTTTTTAATTTCGAGAGGGTGTATCAACCCGTTGCATTCTATAAACACATCAATTTCTTTTGCGTTGGAATCACGGAAGTAACAGAGATTCGCCTTTGTTTTTCCGTAAGCATAATTTTTCAGCAGTTCTGTTACGACATAATTTTCGAAGTAGTGTCCGCTTGCCGCACCATTCATAAGGGTATCTCTTGTAAGCCACATCGAAAGATACGCACAAAGCCCCGTATCGCAGAAATACAGCTTTGGCGTTTTTACAAGCCGTTTCATCTCGTTATTGGAATAAGGCTGAAGCAGATAGAGAATGCCCAAACCTTCCAGTATCCTCACCCAATCCTTTGCAGTAGGCTCGGATATATTCGCCGCAGTGGCAAGTGTCGCATAGTTCACCTGTTCAGCTGTAAGAGCCGCGCAGGTTCGAAGCAACTTCATAAATTTTGCGGAATTTGTAACGCCTCCGACCTCTGCAACATCGCGCATCAGGTAGGTATCAACATAGGAACTGTAATACTCCTGCCGCATTTCCTCATCAGCGTTCTGTACCTGTGGCATACCGCCTCTCCAGATATGCTCAAACACTTGTGTAATATCATTGGGCGGCAGAACGCTTTGACGTTCTTGTAAGGCTTTAAGGGAAAAATCAAGAGGCTTATCAAAAAACACACCGTTTTTTTCTCTCTGTGAAAGACTGTATAATTCCAGTATGCCAATTCTGCCTGCCAGCGTTTCACGGATGTTTTTCATCAGATTGTACTGCTGTGAACCCGTTAGCCAGAACTGCCCTGTTTTCTCCGTATTGTCGCACATTAGTTTGATACGCTCGAAAAGCTGGGGGGCATGCTGTACCTCATCAATCAATATCGGCGGCTTGTATGTCTGGAAAAATAGCGCAGGGTCGTTCTGAGCAAGCTCTCTCGCCATAAGGTCGTCAAGGCTTACATAGGTTCTGCTCGTTTCTTTTGCAAGATGTTTCAGCATTGTGGTCTTTCCCACCTGCCTTGCACCTGTTACAAGCACAATCTTGAAAAAGGCATCCAACTGCTTAAATTTTCGTTCCAGCTCTCTTGAAATGTACTGCATAGCAAACTCCTTTTTTATGATAATATAAGATATAAATTAGTATATCATAATTATGTGCAGCTGTCAAGAAAGTATTCCAAATAGATGCTGTTTGAACAACAAAAAACGCCGAACCGTGCTATACCCCATCTTTGCCACTTAAAAAGAGCCGAAGAGTCTTGCAAATCCGCATAAACACTGGGAAAAGCAGCGTTTATGGGGACAAAATCGCTTGACATTTATGTACTGCATTTATGCACTACTGCCCATACTACGGACAATGATAGGTACAACTCAACTAGCATCAAAAATGTAAATTTTGTGTTGACAAGCACGCTTTTGCGTGGTATAATAATTTAGTTACTGAAAATTTAGTAACACAATCCTTGCTTGCGCACCAAGCGTAGGCGAAATCCAGAAGGAGGTGTGTTTCATGGCGAAAATTACAGAAAAGTATGAGGCGATGGTCGTTTTCAGCACCAAGGCAGGTGAGGAAGCGGTAAAGGCGCTGGTCGAAAAGTTCAATGAGATGATTGCGGCAAATGCCGAAATCGAGTCCATGAACGAATGGGGAAAGCGTAAGCTTGCCTATACGATTAATTACGAAACCGAAGGCTACTACGTAATCTGGAACTTTACAGCAAAGCCGGATTTTCCGATGGAGCTGGAGAGAGTGCTGAAGATTACAACAGGCGTACTGCGTTTTCTGGTTACCGTGGCGTAAGCAGAGGCAGACAATTAGCAGAAGTTGATAACATCAGGGATTTCCGGAAAGGAGGCGTGCTTCACGAAGAATGGATTCACTGTTTCTTCGGAGAAGTATGAACAATGCTGAACAGAGTGATTTTAATGGGACGAATTACTCAAGATCTAGATTTGCGGCAGACACAGTCCGGCAGGGCGGTTCTTAGCTTTACGGTTGCGGTGGATCGCAATTATGTCAAGCAGGGTGAAGAGCGCCAGACAGATTTTATTAATTGTGTTGCTTGGTCGCAGCAGGCGGAATTTATCACGAAGTATTTCGCGAAGGGCCGCATGATTGCGTTGGAGGGAAATCTTCGGACAAGGACATACGATGATAAAAATGGTACGAAGCATTATGTAACGGAAGTTTTTGTCGATAATGTGTCTTTCACGGGAGAACCCAAGCAGCAGGGAAGCTATTCCGCACCTGCACAAACAGGCGGAGCACCAAAAAACACGAATCAGAACTACGCGGCAAACACTCCGTCGAACGAGGCGATTTCGATTGGCGGCATGAACGATTTCGAAGAAATCTTCAGCGAGGATGGCACGCCGTTCTGATCAAGCGATTGTATTTGATTATAAATATTTTGTTTAGAAATGATTTCGCAAGGAGGGTTATTGATGGAAAGGGAAAGAAACGGCAGACCCGGCGGCAAACGCGGACGCAAAAAGGTTTGTATGTTCTGTGTTGACAGAGCAGAAAAAATTGATTATAAAGATGTTGCAAAACTCCGGAAGTGCATGACGGAAAGAGCGAAAATTCTGCCCAGACGAGTAACGGGTACTTGTGCGTACCACCAGAGAGAACTGACATCGGCGATTAAAAAAGCACGCCACGTTGCGTTGCTGCCGTATGTTTCGGATTAATTTGGAATTGGCAGAAAAATGCATGCTGGCATGGAGCAATTTACGCTTCATGCCTTTTTTGCCTTTTTGCGGTGAAAGCAAGCAGCTTTTTTACGTGAAATTAACACACGGTTTTGGCTTGCCAAGTGCGCCGGTTTTTGATATAATAAAATAGAGCAATCCGGTCGGATTTTAGCGGGTTGCGGGAAAGGATGAGGAACATGAGCAGAAACAAAGTTACCGTGGAAGAAAGAGAGATCCAGGTTCTGCCGTGTGTCGCAACAAGGGATATCATCGTGTATCCGGCTATGGTGATGCACTTTGAGGTTTCGCGCACAAGATCGTTAAAATCGCTGAAAAACGCCGTGGATGGCAGTCATCGGATTTTTTTAGCGGCGCAGAAGGATATTACTGTGGATGAACCCGAGGCGGACGATTTATACAGAATCGGCGTAATTGCCGAGATTAAACAGATTATTAAAACACAGGACGGCATTTCACGCGTGCTGGTGGAAGGGATACATAAGGCGGAGCTTTTAAATTTGTATGTGACGGACGATAAAGCACTGGAATGTGAGGCAGCAATTCTGCCCGCGTATGCGGAGGATTCCCAAACGCAGGAATTTGAAATTACGGCACTCATGCGGCAGGTAAAAAAGGCGTTTGATCAGTATGCGAAATTTGCGCCCAGAATGCCAAAGGAATTGAGCGTTGCCGTTTTGGGCGCAAAAACACCCGAGGCACTGTTTGAGGCAATTGCGTTTAATATTTCTATGACGTTGGAAGATAAGCAGGAAATGCTGGAAGCGGAAACAGTTCGCGAAAAGCTGTACCTGCTGTTGGATATCATGGCAAGAGAATTGGAAATCCTTGCGGTGGAACGGGAAATTCACGAAACCATCAGCGAGCAGTTTGATCAAGCCCAGCGCGAGGCATATCTGCGGGAGCAGATGAGAGCAATTTCCCGCGAGTTGGGCGAGGGCGATTATGCCATGGGCGGTGATACCGATGAGTACACTGATCGGATTTTGAAACTCAATGCGCCGTGGGAAATCAAAGAAAAGCTCCTATCAGAAAACAATCGGATGGCGAAAATGCCGCCGGCTTCACAAGAAGCCTCCGTCATTCGCGGATATTTAGATGCTTGTCTTGCCCTGCCTTGGGGAAAGCAAACCAAGGATCGGCGGGATATTACCCGTGCGGCAAAAATTCTTGATAAACAACATTACGGTATGAAAAGAGTGAAAGAACGCATTCTGGAACTGATTTCCGTGCGGGTGCTTTCGCCCGAAATCAAAGGACAGATTCTCTGTTTGGTCGGTCCTCCCGGCGTGGGTAAAACTTCCATTGGCAAGTCGATTGCCGAGGCGCTGGGCAGGCATTATGTGCGGGTTTCGCTGGGCGGCGTTAAGGACGAATCCGATATTCGCGGACACCGCAAAACCTATGTGGGGGCAATGCCGGGCAGAATTATGAACGCGCTTGCTCAGGCGAAATCTTCCAATCCGGTTATGCTGTTGGACGAAATTGACAAGATGAGCAACGATTTTCGCGGGGATCCTTCTTCCGCCATGCTGGAGGTTTTAGACTCCGAGCAAAACGTCGCGTTTCGCGACCACTATATTGAACTGCCTTATGATTTGAGCGATGTGCTGTTCATTACCACAGCGAACTCCACGGATACCATTCAGCCGGCACTGCTGGACAGGATGGAAGTGATTGAGCTTTCCAGCTACAC
>DBRO01000040.1:12189-13190 GCA_002306005.1 Ruminococcus sp. UBA1366
CGCGCAATCGGTTCGCTCTGCCGCAAAGCTGCGAAGGAAATCGTAGAAAAGGATATGAAGCGCGTTACTTTTACGGCGGCGAATCTGAAAGATTTCTTAGGCACAAAAAAATACCTGCCCGATGTGTATTCAGAAAAAGATCTGGTGGGCGTGGTCAACGGGCTTGCGTGGACGGCGGTCGGTGGCGTGATGATGCCGCTGGAAGTGCTGGTGCTGGACGGCAAGGGCAGTATCGAACTGACCGGTTCGCTGGGCGATGTGATGAAAGAAAGTGCGAAGATTGCCATCAGCTACACGCGCAGTATTGCCGATGAGTACGGCATTGAAAAGGATTTCTACAAGAAAAAGGACATTCACGTCCATGCGCCGGAGGGCGCTGTGCCAAAGGATGGACCTTCTGCCGGCGTTACGCTGACAACTGCGTTGGTTTCGGCGCTGTCGGGCATTCCCGTGCGGTGCGATGTGGCGATGACGGGGGAAATTACCCTGCTGGGCAAGGTTTTGCCAATTGGCGGACTGCGCGAAAAAACCATGGCGGCATACAAGGCAGGCATGAAGACTGTCATTGTCCCTGCGGCGAACAAAGGCGATTTGGATGAAGTTGATGATACGATTAAAACTGCCATCGAATTTGTGTTTGCTGAAACGCTGAACGATGTGCTGAAAACCGCATTGATTATCCCAAAGCCGGCAAAGAAATCTGCCGCCCCGAAAACGCGTCGGAAGAAAGTGCTGGACGTGCCGGCAGAGCCGCATGACTCCCAGACGTTGACGGTTTAATTTGTGGAAAGGATACGGCAGATGAATTTTAACAACGTGGCATTTGTGACCTCCTGCGTGAATCCCGACCAATTATTTTGCTGCGAACAGCCGGAAATTGTGTTTTCCGGCCGTTCCAATGTGGGAAAATCCACGCTGATTAATAAAATATTCAACCGAAAAAATCTGGCGAGGGTAAGTTCCGTGCCGGGTAAAACCGCCGCGGTAAATTATTTTTCCTG
>DBRO01000040.1:13252-13606 GCA_002306005.1 Ruminococcus sp. UBA1366
GACGATTTGATGATGATTGATTTTCTGCAACAGAGCGGGATTGGCTATGTGCTGGTGCTGACAAAGGCGGATAAGCTGACGAAAACGAAGCGTGCCGAACGGCTGGCAGGCTTTGCGCGGGAGATTCCGGAATTTGACCGGACGGTGCGTGTGGAGTTTTCCGCTCAAACCGGCGAGGGTGCCGTGCGTTTGCGGGAAATCATTCAGGAAATTTCCGAAAGCAGTTCACAAACCTTTGATACAGTATAGCAGAAGGGAAGTGCTTGCAATGGAAGAAGTATATGAATTTCTGAAACAATGCGACACCTATTATCTGGCAACAGTGGAGGGTAATCAGCCGCGGGTGCGCCCGTT
>DBRO01000040.1:13692-14493 GCA_002306005.1 Ruminococcus sp. UBA1366
GTTATGAGGCGAAAAAGCATATGCTGGATGCGTATCCGAATTTGCAGAGTATGTACAGTGCGGACGATGACAACACGCAGGTACTGTATTTGAAAGATGCGGAAGCGGTGATTTCTTCTTTTGCCGTACCGCCCAAAACCATTCGGTTTTAGTGGCTTGCAGCCAGCTTTTGTAACGAATTTGATATCAAAATAAGAAACGCTCTCCGGATGGTTTTCGTCGGGAGAGCGTTGTTTTTTTGTGGATAGAACCTAAATCTGCACGCTGTAATTGGGGGCTTCCTTGGTGATATAAATATCGTGCGGGTGGGATTCTTTGAGCCCCGCGCCGGTAATGCGGACAAATTTTGCTTTTTCATGCAGGGAGGGAATATCCGGACAACCGCAATATCCCATACCGGCACGGATGCCGCCGCAGAGCTGGAAAATGGTTTCTGAAACCGCACCCTTGTACGGCACACGGCCCTCCACGCCCTCGGGAACAAGCTTGCGGCTGTCCTCTTGGAAATAGCGATCTTTGGAGCCGCTCTCCATTGCGCCGATNNCCGGCAAGCAGAGAACCCAGCATGACCATGTTTGCACCGGCGGCAAGCGCTTTTACAATGTCGCCGGAATACTTAATACCGCCGTCGGCAATCACGGGAATATCGTGCTTTGCGGCAACGCAGGCAACATCGTAAACCGCGGTAATTTGGGGCACGCCGATACCGGCAACCACGCGGGTGGTACAAATTGAACCAGGTCCGATACCCACCTTTAAGCAGTCCGCACCGGCTTCAATGAGTGCCTCGGCGGCTTCGGC
>DBRO01000040.1:14561-15458 GCA_002306005.1 Ruminococcus sp. UBA1366
TCGTGCGTTACGCCGATAGCGGCACCGCAAAGCAGTCTGCCGTTGGTGTCGCGGGCGGAATTGGGGTACTGCACGGCTTTTTCTATATCTTTAATGGTAATTAAGCCCTTGAGCATTCCACTGTCGTCCACAATGGGGAGCTTTTCAATTTTATGCTGGCGGAGAATCTCCTGCGCGGCGGCAAGGTCGGTTCCAACAGGGGCAGTCACAAGTTTTTCTTTTGTCATCACTTCTGAAATGCGAATGTTGAAATCCGTGATAAAACGCAAATCGCGGTTTGTGAGAATGCCCACCAGCTTGCCGTTTTCATTGACAATCGGCACACCGGAAATTTTGTATTTCGACATGAGGTCGTTTGCCTCATAAACCATTCTGTCGGCTGTCAGCGAAAACGGATTGACAATAACGCCGTTTTCAGAACGCTTTACCTTGTCAACCTCGTCCACCTGTTTTTCGATGGACATATTTTTGTGAATGATGCCAATGCCGCCCTCACGCGCGATTGCAATTGCCATACGCGCTTCCGTTACGGTATCCATGGCGGCGGTCATAATCGGGGTGTTCAGCATGATGTTTCCTGCGAGCCTTGTGGAAAGCCGCACCAGATTCGGCGTTACGTCTGATTCCGCGGGAATGAGCAGTACGTCGTCAAACGTCAGACCTTCCTTGATAAATTTGCCGTTCATGTTCGTTTCCAGCATATAAACCCTCCCTGTTTTTCTCATGGTTCCTTGTTCGTTTTTTTGAGAACAACTCCGCGCTTACAAATTATTATCTTAATAATATACACCAATTCCGGAATAAAGTCAAGAAATTGATTGTGATTGGCGTGTATAAAATCGGGGCAAAAAGTGCTGATTGTTCATTCAAATTGACTGAAATTCGTGACTGGGTCGT
>DBRO01000040.1:15501-16359 GCA_002306005.1 Ruminococcus sp. UBA1366
GCACTTATGGAAAGGGTAAAAAGCTTTTGCATCTATTTTGTGATGTTCTTTTGTGCGTTTTATCTTCCGGACAGACTGCTTGCGGAGTATCATGTGATGATTCGTTTTGCCGTATCTGTGGTGCTGTTCATAATTTTAGAGGTAATTAAAAACGCCGTGGTGCGTTATTTGCGAAAAAGAAAGCAAAACATCTGAAAGGATTTTCGATATGAAGAAAGAACTTGAAAAACTATACAGCCCGAAGGATTTTGAGGACAGAATTTATGCGTTCTGGCAGGAGAAAAACTGTTTTCACGCCGAGCCGAATCCGGAGAAAAAGCCGTATACAATTGTGATTCCGCCCCCAAACATTACCGGACAGCTTCATATGGGACACGCGCTGAACAACACCTTGCAGGATATTCTGATTCGGTATAAGAGAATGTCCGGCTACGAGGCGCTTTGGCTTCCGGGAACCGACCATGCTTCAATCGCGACTGAGGCAAAAATTGTAGAAGCCATGCGTGCCGAGGGCTTGAGCAAGGAGGACATCGGACGGGAGAAATTTCTGGAACGCGCTTGGGAATGGAAAGCCAAGTACGGCGGTCGGATTATTGAACAGCTGAAAAAGCTGGGTTCTTCCTGCGACTGGGAGCGGGAACGGTTTACGATGGATGAGGGTTGCAGTCATGCGGTGCGCGAGGTTTTTGTACGGATGTACGAGCAGGGACTGATTTATAAAGGCGAACGCATGATTAACTGGTGCCCACACTGCCTGACTTCGATTTCCGATGCGGAAGTGGAGCATGAGGAGCAGGCAGGACATTTCTGGCATATCCGGTATCCGTTCACGGACGGAAGCGGATTTTTGGAGCTTGC
>DBRO01000040.1:16396-19154 GCA_002306005.1 Ruminococcus sp. UBA1366
GTGGGACGGGAAATTCCCGTGATTGCCGACGAATATGTGGATAAAGAATTTGGAACGGGCGTGGTGAAAATTACCCCCGCGCATGACCCGAATGACTTTGAGGTTGGTTTGCGACACAATCTGCCCGTGATTACCGTTATGACGGACGATGCGAAAATCATTGCGGATTATCCCGCTTATGCCGGTATGGACCGGTACGAGGCGCGCAAAAAAATCGTTGCCGATTTGGACGAGCAGGGATTTTTGTTCCGTGTGGAAGACCACACGCACAATGTGGGAACCTGCTATCGGTGTTCTTCCACAGTGGAGCCTAGGGTTTCCGAGCAGTGGTTTGTGAAGATGGAACCGCTTGCCAAACCCGCCGTGGAGGCGGTGGAATCCGGCAGTGTGGCGATGATTCCCGAGCGGTTTACAAAAGTATATTACAACTGGATGAACAATATTAAGGACTGGTGCATTTCGCGCCAGCTTTGGTGGGGACACCGGATTCCCGCGTTTTACTGCGAGGACTGCCATGAGATGGTGGTAACCAAAGAAGACAACGCCGTTTGCCCAAAATGCGGCAAGGCAATGCGGCAGGATGAGGACACGCTGGATACATGGTTTTCCTCCGCACTGTGGCCGTTTTCCACGCTGGGCTGGCCGGACGAAACCGAGGACTTAAAGTATTTCTACCCCACCAACACACTGGTGACGGGCTATGATATTATTTTCTTCTGGGTTGCGCGGATGATTTTCTCCGGACTGGAATGGATGGGCGAAAAGCCTTTTGATACCGTGCTGTTCACCGGGCTGGTGCGCGATGCGCAGGGACGGAAAATGTCGAAATCCTTAGGCAACGGCATTGATCCGCTGGATGTGATTGACAAGTACGGCGCGGATGCGCTCCGGCTGATGCTGGTAACGGGAAATTCCCCCGGAAACGATTTGCGTTACAGTGATGAGAAAGTCAAGGCTTCGCGGAATTTTGCCAACAAGCTGTGGAACGCTTCTCGCTATATTATGATGAATCTTCCAGAAAACTTCACGGATACGGGGCTTCCTGCGGAACTCACCACCGAGGACAAATGGGTGATTTCCGGCTTTAACACGTTGGCGGGGGAAGTCAATACGAACTTAGAAAACTTCGAGTTGGGCGTTGCGGTTTCGAAACTGTATGACTTTATTTGGGATATTTACTGCGACTGGTATATTGAATTAACAAAGCCTCGCATTGCGGCAGGCGGAGAAAGTGCCGCGTCCGCGCAGGCGGTGCTGGTTTGGGTGATGAAGGGCTTACTGAAACTTCTGCATCCGTTTATGCCGTTTATCACGGAGGAAATTTGGCAGACACTCACGGACGGCGAATCCATTCTCATGTGCGAGCAGTATCCGGTGTATGCCCAAGCGCTGTGCTTTGAAAAGGAAGAAAAGCAGTTCGGCAAGGTGATTGCGGCAATCCGTGCAATTCGCGCCCTGCGTACCGAGATGAACGTAGCGCCTTCTGTTAAGGCAAAGCTTTATCTGGAAACCGACACGCCGGAGGATTTTGCCGGAAGTGAACTCTTCTTTGCCCATTTGGCATCTGCATCGGAAGTGGAAATCAACAAGCCGCTGCCTGAGGGTGCGGAAACGGTAACCGCAGTGACAGAAAGCGCACGGATATTTATTCCGCTGAGTGATATTATTGATGTTGAAAAAGAACTTGCACGACTGGAAAAAGAAAAAGCCGCCGCGCAGAGCGATCTTGCATTTTTGTCCAAAAAATTGGACAATGAAAGCTTTGTGGCAAAGGCCCCCGCTAAGGTTGTGGAGGCGGAGCGGGCAAAGCTTGCCGCCGCACAGGAAAAGTTCCAGAAAATTGAGCAGTCAATTTTCGCGCTGAAGAAATAAGAGGGATTGTTATGCCAAACCGTGCGGTCGTTGTACTAAACAGTATTCGCGAATGCTGCCGGAATGAAACCGTGCAGAAAGCGGAACAAGTTATGAACCTGAACGAGAATATGACAACCGCACAGCAGGCGAGGGCAATTCGTTCCGCGCTGGAACTACTTCGGCATGAGGGCTGCGACACGACACGGCTGATGCGCCGCTGCAATTGTGTTCCGAGGACAGTGAAGAATATTGCGAGGGATTATTACCGCAAAAGCGGCGGGAATCTTTCGGAATTTGCAAGGATGCTGACCGAGGCTAATATCGGCGGGCAGATGTATGTGCGGGATGATGTTATTTTTGCGGAATATTCGCGCTGTTTGTGCGGGATGCCCAAGGCGGTACGGAATATGCCGGAAAGCTACTGCGAATGTTCGGCGGGATGGTTTGATAATTTGTTTTCCTACGCAACGGAGCGCGATGTCACGGTGGAAGTGGAGAATAGCATTTTGGCTGGCGGAGAAAAATGCGTGTTTCGCATTACGCTGGGGAAGCTCATTCAGGATGAGCCGGAAAAACAAAAAGCAGAAAGTTTGGGATAGCGCGTTTCACGGGCGTGAATTTGCATAAAAAAGACGCCGGTCGGCGGTAGAACAGGAGTTATTGTATGGCGGAAAAGAAGAATAAGCTGGTGGAATCTATCACATCGATGGATGCGGATTTCGCGCAGTGGTACACGGATATTTGCAAAAAGGCGGAGCTGGTGGAATACACCAGCGTGAAGGGCTGTATGGTCATTCGTCCCTACGGCTATGCGATTTGGGAAAATATGCAGAGAATTTTAGACGGAATGTTTAAGGCGCTGGGGCATGAGAATGTCTGTATGCCGATGTTTATTCCGGAAAGC
>DBRO01000040.1:19194-19391 GCA_002306005.1 Ruminococcus sp. UBA1366
CCGACTTCCGAAACACTGTTTTGCGAGCATTATGCGAACATTGTGCATTCCTACCGCGATTTGCCCAAGCTGTACAATCAGTGGGTTTCGGTTGTACGCTGGGAAAAAACCACGCGCCCGTTTTTGCGTTCGCGGGAGTTCCTCTGGCAGGAGGGACATACCATTCATGCAACCGCGCAGGAGGCAATTGAAGAAAC
>DBRO01000040.1:19480-24453 GCA_002306005.1 Ruminococcus sp. UBA1366
TTTGCCAAGGCGTTTGATATTCTGTTTACGGATAAGGAAAACAAAAAAGTCTATCCGCATCAGACCTCGTGGGGCGTGACAACACGGCTGATTGGTGCGATTATTATGACGCACGGCGATGATAACGGATTGGTACTTCCGCCGGCAGTCGCGCCGGTGCAGGCGGTGATCATCCCTGTGGCACAGCACAAAGAGGGCGTGCTGGAGAAAGCAGAAGAACTCCGTGCAAGGCTTGCCGCACATGGCATTCGCGTAAAGCTGGACGACAGCGAGAATTCCGCAGGTTGGAAATTTGCCGAATACGAAATGAAGGGCGTTCCGGTGCGGATTGAAATCGGTCCGAAGGATATGGAGAACAATCAGTGCGTGGTGGTTACCCGTCACAATCGAGAAAAGACCTTTGTGCCGCTGGATCATTTAGAAAGCGCGGTGGATGAGAAGCTCCAAGCCGTGCATGACGGATTATACGCCAACGCGCTTGCAAACCGCGAAAGACGCACCTATACCTGCACCAGCATGGAGGGAATTTCCCGCGTGCTGGCAGAAAAAGGCGATGGCTTTATTAAAGCCATGTGGTGCGGAGATGAGGCTTGCGAGGATGCGGTAAAAGAACAAACCGGCGTGGGTTCGCGCTGTATCCCAATGGAGCAGGAACCGCTTTCCGATACTTGCGTTTGCTGTGGAAAGCCCGCAAAGCATATGGTGCTTTGGGGCAAGGCATATTAAAAATACGAAACACCCCCCGTTCCAACGAACGAGGGGTGCTTTTTACGTTTTTTCAAAATGGGAAGAAAAGCAGTTTTATTCTTCAATATAAACACGTTTCATTTTTTGTTCGGTTTTGGGGCGGTCGCGGAAATCCACGGGTGTTGCGGCAATGGCATCAACGATGTCCATACCCTCCACAACTTTTCCGAATGCCGCATACTGTCCATCCAGATGGGGCGCATCCGCGTGCATGATAAAAAACTGCGAGCCGGCGGAGTTGGGATCCATACTGCGCGCCATGGAAAGTACGCCGCGGGTGTGTTTTAAATCATTCGGCACACCGTTTGCGCGAAATTCGCCTTTGATACGATCTTTCGGGCCGCCCATGCCGGTGCCGTCCGGACAGCCGCCTTGAATCATAAATCCGCTGATCACACGGTGAAAAATCAGTCCATCGTAAAAGCCTTCCTTCACGAGCTTTTCAAAGTTCGCCACTGTAATCGGTGCGGTATCCGGATACAGCTCCACGCGGATTTTTCCGCCGTTTTCCATTTCTATGATAATCATAAAGAATTCTTTCCTTTCTTGTTAGGGATGTGTTGCGGCGACGGCTTCCTCTGCCTTGGATTTTGGCAGCAAGCCTTCCTGGTCCTTGCGAATCAATTCCGCAAAATAGGCAACATAAGGATTCGGCTTTTTTCGGGAAGCGAACAGTCCTTTCTTTTCCGGCTCCATGACAGCAACATAGTCTTTGATACCGTCGTTGTTCACGGCATAAATTCGGTTGCAACGTTTAAATTCACCATCCGGGGAAGTCAGGTTTGGATCAAAGCAGCAGAACATATCCCGTGCCATGAGATTTACCAGCTTTAAAATCTTACTGAAATTGTCGTGCTTTTCGCTCCATGCCTCCAGTTCATCTTTAAAAAATTCCTGCACGGGAACACTGTTGACCTCCAGCTTTTTAATCACGCGGGCGAGGGCGATGGATTTATCCTTATCAATCAGGTTATCGTAGCGGGTGTTTTTATATTCCGCCAGGTATTCCTCGAAAACCGTTGTGAATAATCTTTCGTAATTAAACTCTTGCTTTGGCATAGCGAGTCGGATTAACGGGTGTTCCATGTTGATGTTCACTTTTTTGTTCACTCCTAATTTTCTCAATACTGCTGCGGGAAACGTGATTTATGCCGGATTGCCTTCCTCCGAAATGCTTTTTAACTTTGCAAGCATTTCTTCAGTCAGTTCCGGGATTTCATTGACGATTTCCTGCTCTTTTGGCGCAGCGATCCCTTGTGCAAGGATGCGCTCAATTTCCTGCTGCTGTCGTTCAGTCAGCGCGGGAATATCCCCCGGGAATTCTGGCTGGGTGGCGACTGCATCAAAAGAAAAGCTCTGGGTTTGTTTTTCAATTTCGTATTCGGAAATATCATTCATTGTGCAGACCGGTGCGTGATCTTCCTGCGCAAGGTATTGATATTCGTCATACATTTGGGTGATTTTCACGTCAATGCCCTGCAAATCCGCCTGCTTGATTTTGGCCCATTCAGTATGTGCGTATTTTTCGTTGCGCTGCCGCTCATATTCCCCGACGATTTTTTCTGCATCCACAGGCTTTGCTTCCGGAATTCGGAATGTATATTGCTTCTTTTCCTCCTTGTGGCGTGCAAGCTCAGCTTCCAATTCCGCAGTTTTTTGCAGAAGAGTATTTTCACTGATGCCGCGCGGCCCGTGAAAAACAACCGGCCGTTGGCTGACGGGATAGTCCAAGCTTTTTTCTGTTTCGGGCATAGCGGGACGCGTCATATCAGTCATGACGGTCTTCGATTTATTTTTTTTTGAAAACAATCCCATGGTGTAATCATGCCTATAAAAACAGGCATGCCTCCTTTTGTAACAGGGCGCAGTGCGCCGCTCTAATGTCCGACGGCGGATGTTTTAGCCAAATAGTTTGGAAAACCAATAAATTGTCAGAATCATTAGTTTTCACAGCATAAGATTATTATATCACAAAAATGAAAAAAAAGCAAATCTTTTTTGCGACTTTTCCTGTATTTACGCAAAAAATCAGCGACTTCTGCGTGATATTTTCATCGGAATAACAAATCAAGGAAAACAAACGCGTGATTTATCAAAAAAATCGGGAAAACTACTAGCGTAAATTGGGGAAGATGTGCTATAATAGATGGGTATACGAACCAGAACACAGCGAAAGGGTGCCGTAACATGAACGCACAGGACGCAAAGCAGAGAATGGACGAGCTGACAAAGCAGCTGGAGTACCACAGTTATCGGTATTATGTGTTGGACAATCCGGAAATTGATGATTATGATTTTGACCGGCTTATGCAGGAATTAAAAGCACTGGAAGAAGACTTTCCGGAGCTGGCATCGGAGAACTCCCCGACAAAACGCGTGGGCGGCGCACCGGTATCGGATTTCAAAAAAGTGGAACACCGCGTACAGATGGGTTCCTTGCAGGATGTGTTTTCGTTTGCGCAGGTGGAGGATTTTGTCCGCCGCGTACAGGCACAGGAGCCGGATGCAAGTTTTGTGGTAGAGCCGAAAATTGACGGGCTGTCCGTTTCGTTAGAATACAGAAACGGCGAATTTGTGCGGGGCTCCACCCGCGGGGATGGCTTTGTGGGGGAGGATGTTTCAGAAAATATCCGCACCATTCGTGCCGTACCAATGAAATTAAAGGAGCCGGTGCCGTTTTTGGAAGTCCGCGGCGAGGTTTATATGCCGCGCAAAGTGTTCGAGGCGCTTGCCGCCGAACAGGAGAAAAACGGCACAGCACCATTTAAAAATCCGCGCAATGCTGCGGCAGGGTCCTTGCGGCAGAAGGATTCCAAGATTACAGCAAAGCGCAGGCTGGATATCTTTTGCTTTAACATTCAGCAAATGGAGGGCAGGGAGCTGGTTTCCCACGCGCAGTCGCTGGAATTTTTACGAGGCATGGGCTTTCATGTGATAGAGGATGACGGAACAGCCACGGAATACGCACAGATTCGGGAAAAAATTGAGGAAATCGGTGCGCGGCGGTTTTCCCTGCCGTATGATATTGACGGTGTGGTTGTAAAGGTGGATCGCTTTTCTCAGCGTGAACGGCTGGGAAGTACGACTAAAGTCCCGAAATGGGCGGTCGCGTATAAATTCCCACCGGAGGAGAAAAACACAAAACTGCTGGCGGTGGAGTTAAATGTGGGGCGAAGCGGCGCGGTGACGCCCACTGCGGTGTTTGAGCCGGTCACGCTGGCGGGAACGAGCGTTGCCCGCGCCGTGCTGCATAATCAGGATTTTATTGATGAAAAACAGCTTGCGGTGGGCGATGTGATTACCGTGCGAAAGGCGGGGGAAATTATCCCTGAGGTAGTGGCGGTTGCCGAGCACGCGGGTGAAAATCCGGTGTTTCAGATTCCGGACAAATGCCCTGCCTGCGGTACGCCGACTGTACGGGACGAGGAGGCGGCGATTCGCTGCCCGAACGTGGATTGTCCGGCGCAGATTTACCGCAGAATCGTGCATTTTGCCTCCAAACCGGCAATGAATATTGACGGGCTGGGGCCTGCGATTGTGGATAGTCTGCTCAAAAATGAGCTGATTCATTCCGTGGCGGATTTGTACGAACTAACGGAAGAACAGTTGCTGGGGCTGGAAAATTTCAAGGAAAAAAGCGCGGGCAACCTGCTTCGCGCAATTGAGAATAGTAAAGGAAATTCCCTTGACAGGCTGATTTTTGGTTTGGGAATCCGCAACATTGGTGCGGCGGCGGCAAAACTGCTGTGCCGACGTTTTGGCAGCATGGAAGCTTTGATGGCGGCAAGCGCGGCGGAAATCGCACAGATTGAGGGCTTTGGCGAGGTGATGGCAAACAGCGCGGCGCAGGCATTCGCCGAGCCGCATATGCGCGGGATGATCGAACGGCTGAAAGCGTATGGGCTGAACATGACCGATCAGGGGCAGGTTGCCGATACGCGTTTTGCAGGGCTGACCTTTGTGCTGACCGGCACGCTTCCCACCCTAAAACGGGACGAGGCAAAAGCACTGATTGAGCAGTACGGCGGCAAGGCATCCGGTTCGGTTTCTAAAAAAACCAGCTATGTTTTAGCAGGGGAGGAAGCCGGCAGTAAGCTGGACAAGGCACAGGCGTTGGGTGTTCCCATCCTCAGCGAGGACGAATTCCGAAAGATGATACAATAGAATAAAAATTTGGGAGGAATCACAATGGAGATTGATATTCGGCATATCGCAAAGCTTTCGCG
>DBRO01000040.1:24586-26832 GCA_002306005.1 Ruminococcus sp. UBA1366
CCCAAAACAGTGGAATAAACGAAAACGCAGGAGAAAGGTGGTCTTTGATTTTGACGGAGCAGGAGATTTGTTACATGGACGCCGCTGCGCTTTCGGCACAGATGGCGGAAAAAAAGTTGAGCGCGGAGGAATTGACCAACGCGGTGTTCGCACGGATCGAGCAAACGGACAGCCGTGTGCGGGCATATTTGGATTTGGAAAAGGAACGTGCGGTTGCCACGGCACGCGAAGTAGATGAAAAGCGCGCAAGGGGCGTGGCTTTACACCCGTTGGCGGGCATTCCGATTGGAATAAAAGATAATATTTCAACAAAAGGGATCAAAACAACTTGTGCTTCCCGTATGCTGGGCAATTATATACCGCCGTTTGATGCAACAGTCATGCAGAAAATTTACGCTGCGGATTTGGTTGTAACCGGCAAGCTGAACATGGATGAATTCGCGATGGGTTCTTCCACGGAAACATCTTATTTTCAGAAAACGTCCAACCCTTATGATTTGGAGCGGATTCCGGGCGGTTCTTCCGGCGGCAGTGCGGCGGCGGTTGCGGCAGGCGAAACCATTCTGGCACTGGGTTCGGACACGGGCGGTTCGATTCGCCAACCGGCTTCCTATTGCGGCGTGGTGGGATTAAAACCAACTTACGGCGCGGTTTCGCGGTATGGACTGGTGGCGTTTGCTTCCTCTCTGGATCAGATTGGCCCATTCGGACGGACGGTCAAGGACGTGGCTTTGCTTCAAAGCGTGATTTGCGGCTACGATAAAATGGATGCAACCAGCGTGTACCGGACATATCCGGATTTTTCCACGGCGCTGAACACAGACGTCAAGGGACTGCGCATTGGAATTCCAAAAGAATATTTTGGCGTGGGCATTGACGATGAGGTGAAATCCGCCGTAATGGGTGCGGTTCGGCTTTTGGAACAGCACGGTGCAAATGTAAAGGAAATCAGCTTGCCAAGCACGGACTATGCGTTGTCCGCGTACTATATTATTTCTTCGGCGGAAGCATCATCCAATCTGGCGCGCTTTGACGGCGTGAAGTATGGATTCCGCGCAGAGGAATTTGACGGCCTGGTGGATTTGTATGAGAAAACCCGTTCGCAAGGCTTTGGCGATGAGGTCAAGCGCAGAATTATGCTGGGAACGTTCGTGTTGAGTTCCGGATTTTACGATGCGTATTACAAAAAAGCAAAGCTGGCACAGCGTGCGATTGCCGCGGAATTTGACCGCGCATTTGGCGAGGTGGATATCCTCTGCGCGCCGACTGTGCCGAGCACGGCGTTTAAAATTGGCGAAAACACGGACGATCCGCTGAAAATGTACGCGACGGATATCTGCACTGTCACGGTGAATATTGCCGGACTGCCGGCAATCAGTGTGCCTTGCGCAATGGGTAAGGGAAATCTTCCGATTGGCTTGCAGATGATTGGCGCAAAATTCACCGAGGACAAGTTGCTTTCTGCGGCGTATGCATATGAACAGCTTTGCGGCGGGTTTGCAAAAACCTTCACGCCGGCGCTTTAAGGAAAGGAGTTTGCAAAGATGAGTGAAGTTTATGAGGCGGTTATCGGACTGGAAGTCCATGCCGAGCTGAATACGGATTCAAAAATCTACTGCGACTGCAAAAATGCTTTTGGGCTGGAAGTGAACACGCAGATTTGTCCGATTTGCATGGGAATGCCCGGCACACTGCCCACGCTAAACGCAAAAGTCGTGGATTATGCCATAAAAATGGGACACGCGCTCAACTGCGGAATCAACCGCGTGTGCAAGCAGGACAGAAAGAATTATTTCTACCCCGATTTGCCGAAAGCGTATCAGATTTCGCAGGCGGAAGTGCCGCTTTGCCATGATGGCTATGTGGATATTTTAATGCCGGAGGGCAAAAAGCGCGTGGGTATTACGCGGATTCACATTGAGGAGGACGCGGGCAAGCTGTTGCATTCGGAGAAATTTACCGGTTCTTTGGTGGATTTAAACCGCTGCGGCGTGCCTTTGATAGAAATTGTATCTGAGCCGGATTTGCGGAGTTCCGCCGAAGCACGGGTGTATTTGGAAACTCTGCGGTCCATCCTGATTTATCTGGATATATGTGACGGCAAAATGCAAGAGGGTTCGATTCGGTGCGATGTGAATGTTTCCGTGCATAAAAAGGGCGCACCGCTGGGTACGCGCACGGAGATGAAAAACGTCAACAGCTTTTCCGGCGCGGTCAAGGGCATTGAGTTTGAAATTGCACGGCAG
>DBRO01000040.1:26849-28659 GCA_002306005.1 Ruminococcus sp. UBA1366
AAGGAGGACGCACACGATTACCGGTATTTTCCCGAACCGGATCTGCTGACGATTGTGGTAGAAGAAAGCCGTGTGGCGGCACTGAAAGCTGAAATTCCCGAACTGCCCAACGCTAAGGCGGCACGGTATATGGAAAAGCTAGGACTTTCCCGCACGGATGCGATGGTGATTGCGGAAAATGTGGAGCGCGCGGCGTTTTTTGACGACTGCGTAAACTGCGGGCAAGGCAGTCCTGCCGGAATTGCAAAATGGGTGCTGGGCGAAGTCGCCAAGTACCAGAACGAAACCGGTAAGCAGATTGCAGAAACGGCGCTCACATCCAAACAGCTTGCGTATTTAGTTTTACTGATTGAGGACGGAAAAATTTCTACTGCGGCGGCAAAGACGATTTTTGAGGAAATCATCGTCACAGGCGCAGACATTGATACGATGATTCACGAGAAAGGGCTGGCGCAGGTTTCCGATACCGCCGCGCTGGAACAGATTGCCGATACCGTGCTTGCCGCAAATGCAAAAAGCGTTGCGGATTACAAGGGCGGAAAAACCAACGCGCTGGGATTTTTAGTCGGGCAGTGCATGAAGGCTTCCCGCGGCAAGGCAAACCCCGGACTGATGAAGGAAATTGTCTTGAAAAAAATCGAACAGGCAGAATAATACGGGCGGATATCTGCTTTGGCGGCAGGTATCCGTCTTTTTGTTTTTATTCTGAATTTTCTGGAAACCGTGATGCGCTGGTACTGGACAAACCCGCACAGTTGTGCTATAATGACAGCAAGTATCTAATTTTTTGCGGAAAATTTGAATGACAAGTAAAATAGCTTTACTCATGAAAGGTATGAATCACATAGAGATGAATCAGTCCGAAATCAGAAATTTTTGTATTATCGCGCATATCGACCACGGGAAATCCACACTGGCGGATCGGATTTTGGAGTTGACTTCCACAGTAGAACATCGCGAAATGGAAGAACAGCTGCTGGATAATATGGATATCGAGCGCGAGCGTGGCATTACGATTAAAGCGCGGGCGGTGCGGATGAATTATACCGCGCAGGATGGCAAGTGCTATGTTTTTAATCTGATTGATACACCCGGGCACGTGGATTTTAACTACGAGGTTTCCCGTTCCCTTGCCGCGTGCGAGGGCGCATTGCTGGTGGTGGATGCTTCCCAAGGCATTGAGGCGCAGACACTGGCGAACACCTATTTGGCGATTGAGCACGATTTAGAAGTCGTGCCGGTGATTAATAAAATCGACCTGCCCAGCGCCGATCCGGAAAACGCCTGCCGGGAAATTGAGTCCGTGATTGGGATTCCCGCCATGGATGCGCCCCGTATCAGCGCAAAAACAGGAGTGAATATCCGTGCGGTGCTGGAGCGCGTGGTAACGGACATTCCTGCCCCGCGCGGGGAGGAACAAGCCCCGTTGAAAGCATTGATTTTTGACAGCTATTATGACCAGTACAAGGGCGTAATTATCTATGTGCGGGTAACGGACGGCTGTGTCAAAGTCGGCGATACCATTCGCATGATGGCAACGGGCGCGGAGTTCCAGACGGTGGAAATTGGCTACATGGGTGCAAAAAATCTGGTCGCCGTTGGGGAACTGCACGCGGGCGAAGTGGGCTACATTGCGGCTTCGATTAAATATATCGGCGATACCCGCGTGGGCGATACGGTTACAAATGCCCATAACCCTTGTGCCAAGGCACTTGCAGGGTATAAAAAAGTGAACCCCATGGTGTTTTCCGGAATCTATCCCGCAGATGGTGCAAAGTACGGCGATTTGCGCGACGCGCTGGAAAAGCTG
>DBRO01000047.1:0-415 GCA_002306005.1 Ruminococcus sp. UBA1366
ACGGATTCCATATCAATTTTCGTGGTGTCGCCCACCAGCCCGATAATGCTGGAATGCTCCCCCACCACCAGATTTGTTTTCACGCCAAAGCCGGAAAGCCACCCCATCAGCTCGTTGACTTCCTGCTCCGTTGCGCCATCTTTGAGAACTACAATCATGATTCCTGCTCCTTTGTTTATTAAAATAATGAAATAAAAAATCCGCAGCCTTTCTTTTGAGAAAAAGCTGCGGAATTCATAACCAGTTTACGGCAATTTATCTGCCGATTCGCCGAATCCCATTCCAGCCTTTTCCCACGCCAAAAAATCCGAAACCAAAAAACCAGTTCCAGATAAAAAAGAACGCAAAATAAGCTGTGAAGGTGATCGCAAGCATTTTTGTAAATCCTTTCACGGTGAATAGGTAAAGTATACCC
>DBRO01000047.1:510-4882 GCA_002306005.1 Ruminococcus sp. UBA1366
CCCGCCAGCGCGTTGTAAACGTCCGCCAGCGAAGTCACTTTCATATTCGGGCAAAGAATCTTCTTGCTCAGCACATAAAAGCGCTTGTCCGGACAGTCATACGACAAATGCTCCGCAATGCTCATTTCCGTACCAATGAGAAATTCCTTTGCATCCGATTGCTTCGCGTACTCCATAATGCCGGAGGTCGAACCCACATAGTCCGCGCGTTCCACCACCACCGGAATACATTCCGGATGAACCAGTACCAGCGCATCGGGGTGCGCCTCTTTTGCACGTTCCAAGTCGCGCAGTGTAACCGCCGCGTGCACAGGACATCCGCCCTGCACCAGCTTAATATCCTTTTCCGGCACTTGACGCTTCACAAAATCGCCCAAATTACAGTCCGGAATAAACAAAATCTTGTCGTTCGGGATTTTCCGCACAATCGAAACCGCCGTGGAACTCGTCACGCACACATCGCATTCGGTTTTCAGCGCGGCTGTGGTGTTGATATACGCCACCACCGTGCGGTCCGGCTCCTGCTTTTTCAAATATTGCAGCATTTCCGGCTCCATCTGCTCCGCCATGGGACATCCCGCCAGCGGGTTTGCTAAAAACACGCGTTTTTCCGGCGAAAGCATCTTCGCCGTTTCCGCCATAAAATGCACCCCGCAAAGCAGAATATTCTTCGCCTTGCTTTTTTGCGCCATCAAGCTCAGCTGGAACGAATCCCCCACGGAATCCGCCGCCTCCACAATTTCGTGTCCTTGATAGCTGTGTGCCAGCACGGCAGTATCGGTCTGTTCTTTTAATCTTGCAATTTCGCTCTGCATTTCCCTGATATTCATCGGCAACACTCCCGCGCTTTTTCTATATAGTATTAGCACCCGCACAAGAAATATCACTGTGCGGGTTATCTTTATCATACCACATCGCGCCTTACCCGTCAAGCAAAACAGCGGATTTTCCCTAGGAAGACGTAAATTTCAGCCCCAGAATCCCCACAACAATCATGCATAAAAACATCACCCGCGGCAAGGTTAACGCTTCGTGAAATAAAACAACCCCCAGCACCGCCGCGCCCACCGTGCCAATGCCCGTCCACACCGCATAGGCTGTGCCAATGGGCAAAGTTTTAGTCGCCTGCGCCAGTAAATAAAAGCTCACCGCCATGCCCGCCAGCGTAATCAGCGTGGGAACCAGCTTGGTAAATCCATGGGAATATTTCAGCGCAATCGCCCACACCACCTCAAATCCGCCCGCAAANNNNAATGTCAACTCCGCAGCCACACCCATCTTCTTGTGAAGTTGACTGTACACATCATGAAAATTTGAAAATTTGTATTGACATTTCACAAAGAATATTGTATAATAAACATAACATGATAGGAAACAGGTGCTGTTATGGATGATTTCAAATACCTTGCCATTGTCGAATGGACAAAGGACTATATTGTAAAGGAACACCTTCCGCCGGGCGAACGCTTTTTCTCGGAAAAAGAACTCTGCGAAATCCACAACGTCAGCCGGCAAACCGTCCGGCAGGCGCTGATGGTGCTGGAAAATCAGAACATCCTCTGGCGCAAACGCGGCAGCGGCACGTTCGTAAAAGGCACCGGCGAAGCGGAGGTCCGCAACAGTTTTAACGTGGGTGTGATTTCCACCTATTTTAGCGACTATATCTTTCCCAGCATCGTTACAGGCATCGAGCGCGTGCTGCGCGCCAACAAAATCGGTATGCAGCTTGCCATCACGCACAATCAGGTCTTTGAGGAATCCCAAGCGCTCAAAACCATGCTGTCACAAAACGTCCGCGGGCTGATTGTAGAGCCTTCCAAAAGCGCGCTGCCCAACCCCAACCGCCGGATTTACGAAGAAATCAGCCGCCTGAATCTGCCGGTTGTCTTCTTTAATGCCAAGTATCCGTGGTCGGATTTTCCCTGCGTTGCCATGGACGACGTCATGGCGGCAAGGCTTGTGACCGACCACCTGTTCAGCCTCGGGCACCGCAGAATTTCCGGCCTGTTTGCGCTGGATGACGTGCAGGGACACAAGCGCTATCAGGGCTTTCTGGAAAGCTGCGAGAAACACCGTGTGCTGATGGCGGAACAAAACGTCCTTTGGTATTCCACCAGCGAAAAGCAAAATCTGTTCACCCTCTCGCGGGACCGGATTTTGGCTCAGCTAAAAAACAATACCGGCGTGGTCTGCTACAACGACAGCCTCGCCGTCAGCCTGCTGGATTTCTGCCGCAAGGAAAAAATCCGCGTACCGGAGGAGCTTTCCATCGTCGGCATCGATGATTCCAAGCTTTCCACCGTGTGCAAAGTGCCGCTCACCACGGTGCGCCACCCCCACCAACTGCTGGGCGAACGCGCCGCGGAAAAGCTGCTGGAAACCATCGAAAACCCGGAGCGCGCCACGCCCGGCGATGTACTGTTTTCGCCGGAACTTGTTGTCCGCAGTTCCGCAATTCGTATAAAATAGTCTTTTGTTTCAAATGCTAAAACGGGAAGTGAGCATATGAAAGAATCCGCACATTTGCCGCAAAACGCCCCCGGGCAGGTGCAAAAAATCGATACCGCGCAGATTGATCATCTGCTGCGCAGCGGAAAAGCCGAAGATTGCCACACCGCGCTGGAGCAATTCTTTTCCGATGCCGGCTTCGACAGGCTGGATTCCCTGATGATGCGGCTGTATATCACCATGGATATTTATATCTGTGCAAGTACCTTCGCAAGCGGGCTAGGCGTGCCAAATGAGGAATTCGTCACACGCTTTGGCTCGATTGATGATGTCGGAAAACGGCTTTCCACCATCCGCTCCACGTTTGATTTCTTTCAGGAAATGCTGGAGCAGTGCGTGCGCTGGCGTACGGAGCAATGCTGTGAAATGACCGGCGAATCCGTCGCCAAAGCAAAGGAATACATCCGCAAGGAGTACCCCCGTCCGGATCTGTCCCTCAAAATTGTGGCGGAAACCGTCAACCTCAGTCCCACGTATTTCAGTACTATTTTTAAAAAACACGCCGGTATGAATTTCATTGAGTACCTCACGCAGGTACGGCTGGAAAAAGCCAAAGAACTGCTTTGCTGCACCACCCTGCCCGTTTCGGAAATCGCTTTCCGCGTGGGATTTCAAGATTATCGGTATTTCAGCCAGCTGTTTAAAAAGCACACCGGCCAAACCCCTCGGGAGTTCAAAAACAACAGCAACCAACGGTAATTCCCACTTTACGAAACCTTTCTATTTATTTTCTTCATAATCATCATCTAAAAAATTCAAACATACTGCCTAAATATTTCGGTATACATGTACGTACATTCAGACTATAATGTAAATACAAACTCAACCGCAAATACATATTTTTTGGAGGGATTATGATGTTCAAAAAAGTACTTGCATTCGCAGCGGCAGCAACACTCTGCTTTTCCGTTGCAGGATGCGGCGATGCAAAAGACAGCAGCAGTGGTGACGACGACGGCTTGATCCGTGTCGGCATTATCAACAACGACCCGAATGAGTCTGGTTACCGTACCGCCAACGACAACGACATGAAGGCGATGTTCACCGAGGCAAATGGCTATGACGCATCGTTTGCGTACAGCCTGAAGAACGACGAGCAGATCGCATCCGCGCAGAAGTTTATTCAGGACGGCGTGGATTACCTGCTGCTTTCCGCTGCGGATACCGCCGGCTGGGATTCCGTGCTGAAGGATGCACAGGACGCGGGCGTAAAGGTGATCCTGTTTGACCGCACCATTGACGCGGACGAAAGCCTGTATGAGGCATCCATCGTTTCCGATATGGAAAAGGAAGGCCAAACCGCAGTAGACTGGCTGAAATCTCAGGGACTCTCCGAGTATAACATCATCCACCTGCAAGGCGTTATGGGCTCTGCCGCACAAAAAGGCCGTTCCGGTGCATTGGATACCGAAGTTACCAACTCCGGCTGGACGCTCGTAACCCAGCAAACCGCTGAGTGGAGTGCAGAAAAAGCACAGCAAATCGTGCAGTCCGTCATTGATTCCGGCAAAAAATTCAACGTGATTTACGCCGAGAACGACGACATGGCAAAGGGCGCAGTCGCGGCACTGGATAAAGCAAACATCTCCCACGGTGTCGGCAAAGACGTAATCGTCATGGGCTTTGACTGCAACAAGTGGGCGCTTCAAGAACTTCTCGCGCAGAACTGGAACTACGACGGTCAGTGCAACCCGTTCCAAGCCTCCTATATCAACGACATCATCCAGAAGCTTGAAAAAGGCGAAAAACTGACAGAAAAAGTAGTTATCATGGAAGAAAAGGGCTTTGACGCAACCAAAATCACACAGGAAGACGTGGACACATACGGCATCTAATGTTCAAAATATGAAAGAAACCGTAAACA
>DBRO01000047.1:4905-5921 GCA_002306005.1 Ruminococcus sp. UBA1366
CCGATTCTAAATTTAGGAGGTGAATCCACAATGCTTGAAGGTGCAGTACTGGAAATGCACGGAATCTGTAAAACCTTTCCCGGCGTGCGTGCACTGCAAAATGTGGACTTCACATTATGCGAAGGCGAAATTCACGCCCTAATGGGCGAGAACGGCGCAGGAAAATCCACGTTAATTAAAGTTCTCACCGGCGTTTACCAAAAAGAATCCGGACAGATTTTTCTAAAAGGCAACGAAAAGGCGGTGGCTATCCGCTCACCGCAGGACGCACAAAATCTCGGCATCAGTACCGTCTATCAGGAAATCACCCTCTGCCCGAATCTTTCCGTGGCGGAAAACCTGTTTATTGGGCGCACCAAAGGATTCCTGCAAAACTGGCACCGTATGTACAGCCGTGCCGAAAAAATCCTCAAAAGCCTTGATATTCCCACCACGCCCACCCAGCAGTTAGGCAGCTGTTCCATCGCCGTGCAGCAAATGGTTGCCATTGCCCGCGCCGTGGATATGGAATGTAAGGTATTGATTCTCGACGAACCGACCTCCTCCCTAGACGAACAGGAAGTTGCCAAGCTGTTTGCACTGATGCGCGACTTAAAAAAGCGCGGTGTCGGCATCATCTTCGTAACGCATTTTCTGGATCAGGTCTACGAGGTCTGCGATAAAATCACCGTCCTGCGGGACGGCAAACTCATCGGCGAATATACCATCAGCGAACTTCCCCGCGTCAAGCTGGTTTCTAAAATGCTTGGCAAGGAAATGGACGATCTTTCCGACATCCGCAGTGAATTCGCCGCAGAAAAATCAGAAGATAACTCCGTGCCGGTTTTTGAGGCTGAACAGCTGGTGAGCAGCTCCGGTATCAAACCGTTTAATTTCGCCATCCGCAAGGGTGAAGTCAATGGTTTTACCGGACTGCTCGGATCCGGCAGAAGCGAATGTGTCCGCGCCATTTTCGGCGCCGACCATGTGCTGGGCGGCACCGTACATATGAACGGCAAATCGGTCCGTATCCGCAA
>DBRO01000047.1:6042-7682 GCA_002306005.1 Ruminococcus sp. UBA1366
GCTTTCCGGCGGCAACCAGCAAAAAGTCATTTTGGCGCGCTGGCTGCTCACCCATCCGGAGTATCTGATTCTGGACGAACCCACCCGCGGCATTGATGTCGGCACAAAGGTGGATATCCAAAAGCTCGTATTAAAGCTTGCATCCGAAGGCATGAGCATTACTTTTATTTCTTCTGAATTGGATGAAATGATTCGCACCTGCTCGCGGCTGATTGTCCTGCGCGACAGAAAAGTAGTGGGCGAACTGACGGGCGAACAGCTTACGCAAAACGAAATTATGAATACCATTGCCGGAGGTGAAGAGAAAGCATGAGCACCATAAAGAAAAATAACAATGTATTTATGAAACTGATTCACAATCAGATTTTTATTCCCATTGCGGCATTACTGCTGCTGGTGCTGTTTAACCTCATTGCCGACCCCAGCTTTTTTGCCATTCATCTGGAACAAAACAGTGTCGGCAACCATGTGCTTTCCGGAAATTTAATTACCATACTGGATTACGGCTCGGAGCTTGCGATTCTTGCCATTGGTATGACGCTCGTTACCGCGGCATCCGGCGGACAGGATATCAGCGTCGGTGCGGCAATTGCCATCAGCGGCAGCGTGGTACTGCGCATCCTGTGTGGTACAGAAACCCAGCCGGAATCCCTGCACGCACCGATTATTGTGGCATTTTTAGTCAGCTGTGTCGTCGCCATGCTTTTTGGCGCATTTAACGGCGCACTAGTCGCATTTTTCAAAATCCAACCCATGGTCGCTACGCTGATTTTATTCACCGCAGGGCGTTCCATTGCCGCATGGATTAACAACAACAAGCTTCCCACCGTCACGGACGAAACTTTCCAGTACTTCGGCGGGTTTATCCCGGGAATCCCCATTCCCACCCCGTTTTTCATCATGCTCGCCTGTATGCTGGTCACATTCCTTGTGCTCAAATTCACCAATCTGGGACTGTACACCCAATCCGTGGGCATTAACGAAAAAAGCTCCCGCCTCAACGGCTTAAACCCAACTTTTATTAAATTCCTTTCCTTTGTTATTTTGGGACTCTGCGTGGCAGTCTGCGGCTTAATCAAAGTCAGCCGCCTTTCCACCATCAACTACTCCGTTATCGCAAAGGATATCGAAATGGATGCCATCCTTGCCGTAGCACTGGGCGGCAATGCACTCAGCGGCGGAAAATTCAATATGTGGGCATCCGTGCTCGGCGCGTATGTCATTCAGTTCTTAACCACCACGCTGTACCGTTACAACGTCAAATCCGATGCTCTTTCCGCCTATAAAGCGGTGGTTGTTATCATTCTGGTTGTACTGAGTGCGCCCGTTGTCCGTGAAAAGCTCTCCGCTTTCGGAAAATGGATTCTTTCGCACCGGCGCACCCCCGCAAAGGAGGCAGCATAAATGAGTAGCAAACTGCCTGCGGTCAGCAAAAAACTGTTGAACCGCGCAAAGAATATTTCTGATACCAACCTGCTGCTGTCCATTACCATTGTGGTATTTTTAATGCTGTACTTAGGCGCAATGATTTTCCTCGGGGAAGGCTTTTTAAAAGCGCAAACGCTGTTTAATATTTTAAACGCGAACGCCGCGCTGATTATCCTTTCCTGCGGGCTGAGCCTTGTCATGATTACCGGCGG
>DBRO01000047.1:7797-14395 GCA_002306005.1 Ruminococcus sp. UBA1366
ATGTTTTTCGCCCGCGGCATGACAACCATCGTGAACCGTTATCCCTTCAATGTGGAAAACGAAGCATTCGTAAAATTAAAAGAAACCCGCATTACCGTTCCGGGAATGGGTTCTTATAACCGGCTGGGGCGCTACATTGATGCCTATGTGGAAATCGGCGTCGTTGTAGCCCTGCTGGTGGTGCTGGTGCTGTTTGTCATCCTGAAATGGAGCAAGCTCGGCCGCGGATTTTATGCCGTTGGCGGCAACAGCCAAAGCGCCCTCATGCTCGGCATTAACGTTAAGCGTACCAAATTCATTTCCTACCTTATGTGCGGCTTGCTGGCGGGAATCGGCGGCTTTGTGTACTTCATGCACGTCGGTTCCGGCTCAGCATCCCACGCAATGGGCGCAGAAATGAATGCCATCGCCTCGTCGATTATCGGTGGCACCATGCTTACAGGCGGTGTCGGCAATATCATCGGAACGTTATTCGGCGTGCTTTCGCTCAGCATCATCCAAAACATCGTTGCCTCCGTGGGACTGGATCAGGCTTGGTGGACCGGCATTACCATCGCGGGAATGCTCTGCTTATTCCTGATTGTACAAAGCATCGTCATTGCCCGCAAGCATAAATTAAACGCTAAAAATGCCGCAAAAAATGCACAAACCAGCAAGGAGTAACACAATATGGATACAACCCTGCAAATTCGGGAGGGCAAAACCTCCCTCGGAATCGAATTTGGTTCCACAAGAATCAAAGCCGTTGTAATTGATGAAACGTGCAAGCCCATCGCCACCGGCGCCTACGACTGGGAAAACCGGTTGGAAAACGGCAACTGGACATACGCGCTTGCGGATATCCGCACCGGACTGCAAAGCTGTTATGCAAAGCTCTGCGCCAACCTGCAAAAGAACTTCGGTATCGTGCCGCAGCGTTTTGCCTCCATTGGCATTTCAGCCATGATGCACGGGTATCTGGCGTTTGGTAATTCCGGCGAACTGCTCACCCCTTTCCGCACCTGGCGCAACACCACCACGGAGCAAGCCTCGCGGGAACTGACGCAGGCATTTGCCTTTCACATTCCGCAGCGTTGGAGCATTGCGCACCTCTATCAGGCAATCCTAAACGGCGAAGAACACCTCTCCCGGCTTGAATTTCTCACCACGCTGGCAGGGTATGTGCATTGGCAGTTAACGGGCGAAAAAGTCCTTGGCATCGGCGATGCCTCAGGAATGTTTCCGATTGGTGAAACTGGAAATTACCACCCAAAAATGCTTGAAATCTTCGCGGAAATGATCAAAACCCGCGCCTATCCGTGGCAGTTGCCGAATGTTCTGCCAAAAATCATTCCTGCCGGCGAAACCGCCGGTACACTAACCGAACAAGGTGCAAAACTGCTCGACCCCACCGGCACCCTGCAAGCCGGAATCCCCTTTTGCCCGCCGGAGGGCGACGCGCAAACCGGCATGGTTGCCACCAACACCATCGCGCCCCGCACCGGAAATGTTTCTGCCGGTACTTCGATTTTTGCTATGGCGGTGCTGGAACACAGCCTTGCCGCCGTGCATGAGGAAATCGACCTCGTGACCACGCCGTGCGGAAGTCCGGTTGCCATGGTACATTGCAACAACTGCACCACGGATTTGGATGCATGGGTGAAACTTTTTGGGGGATTTTTAAAAACCCTCGGCGTGGAAATCTCCAAGCCGGTGCTGTATGACAAGCTTTATGAGGCGGCGCTTTCCGGTGCGGAAAATGGCGGCGGATTGCTTTCGTACAACTATTATTCCGGCGAACACATTACCGGAATTACTCAAGGCCGTCCCATGCTGGTACGCGCACCGGAATCGGATTTCACCGTGCAGAATCTCATGCGAACACTGGTGTATTCCTGCCTTGCAACGCTAAAAATCGGCATGGATATTCTATTAAAAGAAGAAAACGTCCAACTGGACACGATTCTTGCGCACGGCGGGCTGTTTAAATCCCCAATAACGGGGCAAAGTTTCCTTGCCGCCGCGCTGGAAACCCCCGTCATGCTGATGGATTCCGCCGGAGAGGGCGGCGCGTGGGGCATTGCCCTGCTGGCGGCATATCAAGCGCGCAATAACAAAGCCGAAACCCTGACGGAATTTTTAAACACCCGCGTTTTTGCGCAAATGGCCGGTACAACCCTTTCCCCCTTGCAAAAAGATGTTGACGGTTTCCGCGCATTCATGGTACAATATCAGGATGGACTCTCAGTCGAAAAACACGCTTCTGTGTTGAATTTAAGATAAGGTGGAGATCGTATGAAGTTTTGGTTCATTGCCGGTTCTCAGTTTCTGTACGGACCGGAAACTTTACAGCAGGTAGAAAAAGACGCAAAGGAAATTACAGCAGGTTTGGATTTACCGTGGGAAGTCGAATACAAAGCAACGGTAAAAACTGCCGCGGAGATTGAAAAAATCATCAAGCAGGCGAATTTTGACGACGATTGTGCAGGTATTATCACGTTCTGCCATACATTTTCGCCCTCCAAAATGTGGATTAACGGGCTGAAAAAACTGCAAAAACCGTGGCTGCATTTCCATACGCAGTTTAATGCAAACATTCCCAACGAAGCCATTGACATGGACTACATGAACCTTCACCAATCCGCCCACGGCGACCGTGAACACGGCTTTATCGGCGCACGTCTGCGCCTGCCGCGCAAAATCGTCATGGGTCCTTGGCAGGACAAAGAAACCCAACGCCGGATTGCCGACTGGCAGCGTGCGGCAGTGGCTTCGCAAGTCAGCCAAAACGTGAAAATCGTGCGGTTCGGCGACAATATGCGCGAGGTTGCCGTTACCGAGGGCGACAAGGTGGAAACCCAAATCAAGCTTGGCTGGCAGGTGAATACTTGGGCAGTCGGCGATTTAGTCACAGAGATGGACAAAGTAACCGAGGCGCAAATTGACAAGCTGATGGCGGAATACGCCGAAAGCTATGATTTCGACCCCGCCGATGCGGAAGTCATTCGCTATCAGGCACGGGAAGAAATTGCAATGGAAACCATTCTGGTGCGCGAGGGCGCGTGTGCGTTTTCCAACACGTTTGAAGATTTATACGGCATGAAACAGCTCCCCGGACTTGCCACCCAACACCTGATGTCAAAAGGCTACGGCTACGGCGGCGAGGGCGACTGGAAAACTGCCGGCATGAATGCCATTCTCAAAGCCGTATACCCCAACGGCGCAACCACATTTATGGAAGATTACAACTACGATTTCCCGAACGGACTGATTCTCGGCGCACATATGCTGGAGGTTTGCCCCAGCGTTGCGATCAGCCGTCCGCGGATTGAAGTTCACAAGCTGGGTATCGGCGGAAAACAACCCCCTGCCCGTCTGGTTTTTGAAGGCAAGGCCGGTGCGGCGGTTGCGATTTCGCTGATTGATATGGGCGGCAGAATGCGCTTGATTGTGCAGGATATCGAATGCGTAACTCCCACGCAAACCATGCCAAACCTTCCTGTTGCGCGGGTTATGTGGAAACCCATGCCGGATTTAATTACCGGAACAGAATGCTGGATTCTTGCCGGCGGCGCGCACCACACGGTGCTGACGCACGAGGCAAACGCAGAAATTCTACGGGATTTNNCTGGAAAAAGAACTGATGATGGGGGATGTCATATGGAGATAGCAGCGCTCAAACAGCGCGTGCTGGAAGCCAATCTGCTCCTGCCAAAATACGGGCTGGTGACTTTTACATGGGGCAATGTAAGCGAATTTGACGCGCAGACCGGACTGGTTGCCATTAAACCCAGCGGCGTGGAATACGATGCCATGACGGCGGACGATATTGTGGTGCTGGACTTGCAGGGCAACATTGTGGAGGGCAAATACCGCCCTTCCAGCGATACGCCCACCCATTTGGAACTGTACCGCAAGTTTTCGGGCATCGGCGGCATTGTGCATACGCACAGCCGGTTTGGCACGGTTTTTGCTCAGGCAAAACGGGGAATCCCCGCGCTTGGCACCACCCACGGCGATACGTTCTATGGGGAAATCCCCTGCACCCGTGATATGACCGCGGCAGAAATTCGCGGCGAATACGAGCTGGAAACCGGCAAAGTCATTGTGGAGTGCTGTCCGGATTACAAGGATATTCCGGCGGTGCTGGTGGCAAGCCACGCGCCCTTTGTTTGGGGCAAGGATGGCTTTGATGCTGTTCACAATGCCGTGATTTTAGAGGAAGTTGCCGCTATGGCTTGGCACACGCTGACGCTTTCGCCCGCAACGCCGCCCATGCAGCAGGAGTTGCTGGATAAGCATTACCTGCGCAAGCACGGCGCCGGTGCCTATTACGGACAAAACTAAAATTTACGCAAATATATTCTTTGTAAGGGGGCACTGCCCCCCTTGCAAAGGGTTTGTCTACGAACCAAAACTGTGCGAGCAATCGTACAGTTCAGTTTGCAGAAAAAGTATTAGTTGATAATATGAGAATTTCAAAGTGGTAATTTTACTGCGAATTNNACAGTTTTTCTTTATCCATCAAAATCCGGTGCGGATTGTTGGAAGTTTTGCACAAGTTCCTGCATTGTTATCTTTCCATTCGCGCAGTATAATAAAATTAGGAAAAGTCTATCCGCAGGAAGGAGCATGGCAAATGAAATTGATTACGGTATCCGGTCCGCCCTCGTCTGGGAAAACCGCAGTGATTTTACAGGTTGCGGCGCATTTTCGCACAGCGGGGAAATCCATTGGTGCGATTAAATTTGACTGCCTAAGCTCCTGCGATGATGAGCTTTACGAACGGAATCAAATTCCCGTAAAAACCGGTATTTCGGGCAATCTCTGTCCCGACCATTTTTTTATTACCAACATTGAAAACGGCTTGCGCTGGGGTAAAAAGCACGGCTTTGATGTGCTGTTCAGCGAAAGTGCCGGACTTTGCAACCGCTGTTCGCCGCATATCAAAGGCATTTGTGCGGTATGCGTGATTGATTGCCTTTCCGGTATCAACACACCGAAAAAAATTGGTCCCATGCTGAAATTTGCGGATTATATTGCCGTAACCAAGGGCGATATTGTTTCGCAGGCGGAGCGGGAGGTTTTTTACGCGGGAATCCGGCGGGTGAATCCGAAAGCCACGGTGACGTTTGTGAACGGCATTACCGGACAAGGCAGCTTTAAGCTGGCAAAATTCCTTGCCGAAACGCCCGACACGGATACGCTGGAAGAAAAATATCTGCGCTTTTCCATGCCCTCTGCGCTGTGTTCCTACTGTGCGGGGCAAACCCGCATTGGGGAACGCTACGAGATGGGCAGTGTGCGGAAAATGGCGTTTGACGATGAAACCGGCGGGGGGGATGCGAAATGACACGGGAGGAAATTACCACAACCGCCGCGAACACGCCCCTGCGGGCGCTTTTTAAAAAATACCCCTACACGGAGAATTTTTTTGCCGCCGCACGAATTGATGTGCTGGACGATGACATGACGGCGCTGGAACTCATCCGCACGGTGCCGGATGCCTACCTTGCCGATTACGGTTATACGCGGGCGGGATTTTTGGCGCAAATTGCCGAATTTATTGCCGAAACAGAAAACCATCCCGAAACGCCGGTGCGGGGCATTGCTTCCTTGACGATTTTAGGCGGGCGGGATAAATCCGGCAATCAGGAAGAAACGGAGATTACCATTCGGCGCGGAGAAATTATCAGCATTGTGGGACCGACCGGTTCGGGGAAAAGCCGTCTGCTGGAGGACATTGAAAGCCTTGCCCAACGAGATACCCCCACAAATCGTCAAATTTTGGTGGAAGGCAAAGAGCCGGACGATGATTTGCGCTATCATTTGGAGAACCGTTTGGTGGCGCAACTCACACAGAACATGAACTTTGTCATGGACGTTTCCGCGGAGGAATTTATCCGCCTGCACGCGGAAAGCCGAGGCGTTCCCGAGGCGGAAATTGCGGATTTGTGCGAACGGATTCTTTCCTGCGCCAATGCACTTGCGGGGGAGCAATTTACAGCACAAACGGCGCTGACACAGCTTTCCGGCGGGCAGTCCCGCGCATTGATGATTGCCGACACCGCGCTGCTGAGCGAATCCCCTGTGATTTTGATTGACGAGATTGAAAACGCGGGTATTGACAAGAAAAAAGCGCTGGAACTGCTTTCGGACAACGGAAAAATCATTTTGATGGCAACGCACGATCCGGTACTGGCGCTTTCCGGCAACGGTAGAATTGTGATAGAAAACGGCGGTATTCGGAAATTTATTCCGGCAAGCGCGGAAGAACGCGCCCTGCTTGGGGTGCTTTCCGCCTTAGATGAAACCATGAGCCGGCTGAAAAATCGCATTCGCGCCGGAGAGGTTTTGGGAGAAGAAGTACGGGAATTATTTCCGCAACCAAGCAAGATACGGACGAAGGAGGAGTTTTGATGCAAAACAAGCTGATGGATGATTTGGAAACCATGCTGGCAAAAGAGCCTGCACGCAAGGCGCTGGATTTTTTCGCGAATGTCCCCTGCCCGATGAAGCCGGCTTTTAAAGAGGCTTACGAAAAAATGGCGGCGGCGCATTATGCCGAAACGGGCGAAGCTTTTTACAGCTATATCCTCACGCAGTGCGGCAGTTACGA
>DBRO01000047.1:14432-20288 GCA_002306005.1 Ruminococcus sp. UBA1366
CAGAAATTTACCAAGGCGGGTGTGTTTGAAGAACTGCCGGATTTTCACAAAGACCGCGTGCTGTTGCCGCCGGAATTTGACGACCCCTACCACAGTGTGAATGTTGCGGCGCATTTTCCGTACGGCTTACTTGCGGATAAACTTCGGCTGGGTGACAAGCCTGCGCCGCGCCGGCTGGCGGATTTGCTGGACCCGATGTATGCGGGCTGTTTGAGCATACCGGATTCCCACGGGGAGGTGGACGTAACCCTGCCGCTTTTTGTGCAGAAATTTTACGGCGAGGAAGGCTTGAAGGCTTTGGAGCGCAACGCGGGGGCTTGTATTCCCACGCTGGATGCGGTAAAGCTTGCCGGAAATCCCGCCCGGAACGGCGCACCCCTGTATTTTGTCAACTGGATGTTTGCCAATTCCAATGTGAAAAGCGGCAAGGCGGAGCTGATTTGGTTTGAGGACGGCGCACCGTGTGAGCCGGTCGTTTTGATGGCGCGCAAAAACCGAGATTGCAAAACCAATCGGATTGTGGAGTTTCTTGCAAGCGAGGAGGTTGGCAGCCTGTTTGCAAAGATTCATCTCCCTGTGACGGATGCGCGGATACAAAATCACCTGCCCGAAGGGGCTGCGGTTCGCTGGCTGGGCTGGGATTATCTATACGAAAATGATATTCCCAAACGAGTGGCAGAACTGGCAGAGCGGTTTACCTTTCTGCTGGATTTTAAAAAATAGATGCTATCTATCCTGAAAAAAGCAAAAAAAGTTGCACGCAAATGTGCAACTCAGACTGAAGATAAACCTATTTTGTCAGAGGGCTTTGCCCTCCGACACCTCCCACCTAAGGGTCATAGACCCTTAGGAATCCCATTTTGGGGGTGTTTTATGTTAATTTTCAATGCCAATTCGCAGTAAAATTACCACTTTAAAATTCTCATGTTTTTCAACAGCACTTATTCTACAAGCTGAGTTGCACACAAACGTGCAACTTTTTTTGATTGAATTCATTTTCCTCCCCTTGTTTTTTACCATGGATTTTGCTATAATCATAGGAGAGGTGTACGGTCATGCTGGATAATTTCTTTGAAGAATTTAAACAATACTTTCCAAACCTGGTGGCGGCACTGGTTATTTTAGCGGGCGGACTGCTGATTTCAAAACTGGCGCTGGTGATTCTCAACAAAGGGCTGGGGCGTTCCAAACTGGAACACGCGGTGCGTTCCTTTGTGCTTTCCGCCGTCCGGGTTGTGCTGTATGTATTTATCACAGTCATTGTGCTTTCCGCGCTGGGGGTGCCGATGACTTCCATCATTGCGGCAATCGGCGCGGCAGGCTTGGCGATTGGTCTTGCTTTACAAAACTCGCTTTCCAACATTGCGGGCGGGTTTATAATCTTAGTAACAAAGCCTTTCAAGGGCGGGGATTACGTGGAAATCGGCAATGTAAGCGGCAGCGTGGAATCCATTACGCTGGTTTATACCCGTTTGTTGACCGCGGACAACAAGGCTGTGCATATTCCAAACGGACAGGTGTTTAACTCTGTGATTATCAATTACAACGAGGAACCGACCCGCAAGCTGGAACTGACATTTCCCGTGGCGATTACGGAAAATTTTGAAACTTGTAAGGCACTGGCACAAAAGGTGCTGGCACAGCAGGAGAAAATTCTCTCTCAACCGGATGCCCCTGCCGTGCTGATTGCCGGGCAGGATGCACGCAGCTATCAGCTGCTGATCCGTATTTGGGTGAAAAACGAGGATTACTGGGCACTGCATTACACATTACAGGAACAGGTGAAAGCAGCCTTTGATGCTGCGAAAATTCAACGTCCCGCTCCGTGGTTGACGGAACAGGACGGAAATTAACGAAATTATACAAGCAAACTGTCGCTGGATGGCGGCAGTTTTTGTTTTATAAAATTACCGTTTCTTTGGGGCGGCATCCACAACATAATCAAAGCCGCCGCGGGTAAAGAACAACTCCCGGATGGCAAGCGCACAGCCGGACAAAAACCGGTGCTTATCTTCAATAATACTGATGGAAATCCGCGATGCAACGCCTTCTCCGGCGTATTCGCGCAGACGCTTTAAAAAATACTCCTCCAGCGGGACGGCTTCCTTTAAAAATTGGTGCAGGACGATTCTCTGCGGATTGGTGGAATAAAACAGGTTATTAATCAGCACTGCCATGAGTCCCAACTTGTATTCCACCACGCGATCGAGCGCCTCATCGCCTTTATGGTAGGCATCACAGATCGAATGAAAAGAAATTGCCTCCGGTTTACCGCCGGTGGTGTGATACAGATACGGCGTATCTATTTGGGAATAGATTGCCCGAATCGCCTGAATCACCGCGCGCGGTGCCAGTTCTCCCTTCGCCGTACCCTTTCTGCCATTTTCATCCACAGCAGAGGAAAACGGGTTGATAATGATTTTATCCACAAAATCCGTTCGGTTATCGTAGGATATAATCGGATCGTTCAGGTTTGTAACCACAAAATGCAAGGTATCCCCATACTGCAAAAATGCAATATTATGCCGATTTGCGTCCTTGGTTTTTTGAAAATCAATATTCGCCATTGCGGTGCCTTTTACGGAATTGTCAAACACCACGGGCAGTTTGGTGAATTCCGAAACCGCACTGCGCAAAGGGGAATAATCCGGAACACCCGCATTCAGTTTAATCCCCATCCGTTCGTACATGGTGGGCAGGACGGCAACGCCCAGTCCCAACAAATGATTCCGGTTCAAACAGTTATCCGACAACACCTCAGAGGCAGACAGCTTAATAAAATCATAGATTTCTTTGAATTTCGTTTGCTCTGTCACTGGCAGATTGCGCTTATCCAGCACGGATCCATCCAGCGTGGAAAGCCCGACACTGGCAATATCCTCCTCAATGGTAATCCCCAACGCAAACTTATAGTTATGGTTAATATCAATCAGGATTTTCTTCCTGCCGCGGGGGGCTTTCTCAGAAATATGCTTATACTCCCCGATTTCATGAATAATGCCTTGCTCAATCATTTCGTTGGTGATAATCGTCACTGCGGCACGGGTTAATTCCAGTGCGTTTGCAATATCAATGCGCGAAGTCGGCCCACGCTGTTTTAAGATTTTCAGAACCTGCATCCGATTCTGACGCTTTAAGTCCAGCTTGCTAATGCCGTGCTGTTCCATGTAGTTTTCTTTCCTTTCCGGCTATGTATGCGGCTGATCATCAATCCGCTGCATTTGTTACAGTTGCTTGGCAGAACTGCCGCAATACGGGCGCTTTCATTCATTTGCAGAAAATGCTCTTTTCCTACTACTATGCTATTATTTTTACATATTAATATTTTAATTGCTATGGAATTTTGTTAATAATACATTAAATCTGCAATAATCACAAACAAATTTGCTCCTTTATGTTTGCTCCGGCAGCAGCATATGATACAATTGCTTTGCTGCCACGGACATTCCCTCGCCGTTGCCCGCAGTGACCACGCAGATACTGCGCGGTGGCAATCTTTGGCTAAGTTCCAGTTCAAACAGTTCTCCAGCGGCAAGCGCCTTTTCGGCAAAATCCCGCATGACTACACCGATTCCCAAATCCCGTCGGGCAAATTCCACAATCAATTCCGAGGTGGCAAGCTCGATTTCCGGCGCAAGGACCACGCCGTTTTCCCGCAGAAACTCATCGATATGACGACGCGTGGAGGTGGATTTCTCCAGGCAAATGACCGGCAGTTGTTCTAATTCTTCCAGCGCTACGGTTTTGCCCTGCAGGCAGCGGAATTTTTCTCCCGCAACAAAAACATCCCGGATGCGAACCGTTTGGACACTGGTAATCGCCGCGTCCGCTTCAAATGGCGTACTGACAATGCCAAAATCAATGCCGCCGCTTTTCAGCAGGCGAAGGGTTTCCGGCGTTGGAGCATTAGAAACATTGATTTTTACGTCCGGAAACTGCTTATGAAAGCGTTCCAGATACGGCAGCAGATAGAACTGCAACGTCATATCGCTGGCGCCAATCCGCAGTTCGCCGCGTTCTAAATTCAACATGGCATGGAGCTTTTTTTCGCCCGCAAGAATTTCCTCATAGCCTTTTTTCACGGATTCGTAAAAAACTGCGCCCTCGGGCGTGAGCGAAACGCCTTTTGTACTACGCGAAAACAGCCGGCAGCCCAGGTCTTTTTCCAGCTGGCGGATACACTGGCTGACCGCTGGCTGCGAAATATACAGCGAATGCGCTGCCAACGTAATGGAACCATTTTGCGCAACGGCGTAAAACACCCGGCAATAGTCCAGATTGCTGATCATATCTCCGCCCCCTATTCCTTTTTCTATCATACCATTTGTTCCGATTTTTTGCAACCTGCCGTTTTGTGTTCTACAAAAAAGTTTTGCGATAATATTTTCATATATTTTTATTGCATTTCTGATATTCCGCCAATATCATGACATAATATTGATAAATGCGAATATAGTTACTTTCATTTATTTTTGTATCTGATAATTTTACTATTGCAAAAATTGCGCGTATCCTTTACAATAAGAAAGGATGGGATACTGCCACGGCACATTCCCGATGTTTGATAAAACGAAAGGATGGATTCTTGATGAAATTTTCCGACGGCTTCTGGCTGAATCAGCGCGGCTACGAGGTTTCGTACGCCAATCAGGCTTACGAAATCAGCACAACCCCGAACTCGATTACTGTACTGGTAACGCCGTATTATGTGCAGAACCGCGGCATGACGCTCGGCGGTCCGAACCTTGAAATCACCTATTCCTCCACGCAGGAAAACGCGATTAAAGTGAGCATTGTGCATTACAAAGGTACAGTGGACAACGGTCCGCATTTTGTACTGAACGAGGGCAGCTTTGTGCCAGAGATTACCGTTACCGATGAAGTTGCAGAGCTAAAAAGCGGCAAAACGGTGGTGAGAATCTCCAGAACCAACTGGAATGTGGAGTTTTTCTACGGGGACAAAAAGCTCACCGGCGGCGGCTGGCGTGCAACGACCATTGTCAACGAAAATCAGTACAAGGCAAAAGCCCGTCTTGACACCCAGATTGACGATACCTTCTGGAGTTACCCCAAGGACCGCAAAACAACCTATCTGCGTGAACAGCTGACGCTTTCCATCGGCGAGTATATTTACGGCTTTGGTGAAAAGTTTACGACCTTTACAAAGAACGGACAGAACGTGGAGATCTGGAATGCAGACGGCGGTACGTGTTCTGATCAAAGCTACAAGTGCATTCCGTTTTATGCATCCTCCCGCGGGTATGGCGTGTTTGTGAATTCCTCCGATAAGATTTCGTTTGAAGTTGCTTCGGATACGGTTTCTAAGGTATCTATGACGGTTCCGGGCGAGGAGCTGGAGTACTTTATTTTCGGCGGTGAAAACCTGACAGAAGTTCTAAAAGGCTACACAGACCTGACCGGAAAGCCGGCGCTTCCGCCTGCTTACACCTTCGGTTTGTGGCTGACGACTTCCTTTACCACCACCTATGATGAAAAGACGATTACGTCCTTTATTGACGGCATGGCGGAAAGGGATATTCCTTTACAGGTATTCCACTTCGACTGCTTCTGGATGAAAGAATACGAGTGGTGTAATTTTGAATGGGATACACGGCAATTCCCCGACCCGAAGGGAATGCTTGCGCGCCTGCATGAGGAAAAGGGCTTAAAGACCTGCGTTTGGATTAATCCTTACATTGCACAGCGTTCCAAGCTGTTTGATGAGGGCGTTGCGGGCGGTTACTTTATTAAAAATCCGGACGGCAGTGTGTTCCAGTCCGACCAATGGCAGCCCGGCATGGCGATTGTGGACTTTACCAATCCTGCCGCCTGCGAGTGGTATGCCTCCAAGCTGCG
>DBRO01000019.1:0-2113 GCA_002306005.1 Ruminococcus sp. UBA1366
GGGCTTCCCCGCAGCACAGCGCAAAGTATGCTGACGCTTTTTACATACCTTGGCGCTGTCACCCGCATTGGCAGAAACAAAAGCGGCTATCTTTACACACAGAACGATACAAAGGATTGGTGAAACCATGAGCAATTTCCTTTCACGCATCATTGCCGGCGCTGTTTCCGGCGTACTGGCTTTTACCGCATTCTCAACCGAAATACTTTCAGTTTCTGCGGAAACGATAAATTTTGATTCGAAGCTGGAACTGAATTCCGAGGCGGTTTATATGGAAAACCTCGACACGGGCGATGTAGTGGTTTCCATCAACGCGGACGAACAGCGCACGCCGGCTTCCATTACCAAAATTATGACGGCAATTGTGCTGTTTGAACAGATTGGCAGCGATACGGAAACTTTGGAGAATATCACCGTAAAAGCCAATTACAAAGCCTTTGAAGACCTAGATGCGGTGGGCGGGTACTCCAACGCGGATATCCGTGTGGATGAGAAACTGACCTATCTGGATTTACTCTATGCCCTGCTGATGAGTTCCGCCTGCGAGGCAGCAAACATTATTGCCATTAACGTTGCCGGCAGCGAGGAGGCTTTTGTTGCCATGATGAACGCAAAAGCCATTACCCTCGGTATGGACAATACACATTTTTCCAACGCGCACGGGCTGTTTGTGGAAAACAATTATACCACCTGCGAGGATATCGCCATCATGACAAAATACGCCATTGATAATTACCCGTTGTTTATGGAGGTCTGTGAAACGACTTCCTACACCATGAAGGCAACGGATGAGCATCCCGACGGCACAACCATTACCACCACCAACCCTATGATGATTGCTAGCAGTGATTATTATTATCCATACACGAAAGGCATCAAAACCGGCACGCTGGATGAAGCCGGNNGCACCGCAATATGACGAGGACGGAAATTCCGTGATGTATAACTGCATTGACCACAAAGCACTATATCAATGGGCATTTGACACACTGAAATTTCAGACCCTAGTATACGAAGATGAGGATCTCACCAGCGTACCCGTTGCATATGGGGATGGCGCGGATTCCGTGAATTTACACCCGGTGGAGCAGTATTCCTGCATTTGGTCCGAAGAAATTCCCGTAACCGATATTACGCGAAAAATCAGCGTGGATCCCGATGTGGTAGCCCCCGTAAAAGTCGGGGACACGCTGGGCACACTAACTTTGCAATACAACGGCAAAACCATTGCCAACATTGATCTAGTTGCATCCTCCTCGGTGGAACGTGCCGTTGTGGAATCCAAAGCAAAGGTTGCATCGGCATTCTTTTCCTCCAAGCAGTTTAAAATCGGGTTTTTAGTCATTGTCGGAATTATAATCCTTTACACGGTGTTTTTCATTGTCTATATGAACCGTGTCAAGAAAAAACGTGCGGAGCAAAAGCGCCGTGAACGCTTAGAAAGCGTACAGCGCCGAATGAATCGGCAAAAATAGTGTCAAAAAGCAACCAGGGAAATTTCCTTGACTGCTTTTTCTGAAATCAGTGGTCTGAATAGCACCAGATAGATAAATAGCTAACGGGTTTACTATACATTTTTGAAAACATAGCGATGTCAATGCTTTGATTTTGGTTTTATGGGTTTTTAATCTGACTTTTTTATTGCTTGGAATCCGGAAGTATGCTATAATAAATAATCAATATCTGCCTAAAATTTCTTATGATGAAAGAAATGTTATATTATGATTTCTACACAGCAGAAAGGGTGATAGAAATTATGAAAATACTCATTGATGCGGACGGCTGTCCGGTGGTGGACAGCAAAAGCTTGCCATTGCCAGAGCACTGTACAAACAAGCGGCGGTTGTCATTCTAGACGAGCCAACCGCCGCGCTGGACCCCGTTGCGGAGTATGAGATTTACCGGCAGTTTGATACGCTTGTCGATGGAAAAACGGCTGTGTATATTTCGCACCGCCTTTCCAGCTGTCAATTCTGTGACCGGATTGCCGTATTTTCTGATGGCACAATCAAAGAGCTTGGTACACATGACGAGCTGGTTATCATGCAAAACGGCATATACGCGGAAATGTTTGCCGCACAGGCACAGTATTATCTATCGTGACCGCATCAAT
>DBRO01000019.1:2160-11940 GCA_002306005.1 Ruminococcus sp. UBA1366
TATAAAACCGTGATTGAATCACTTGTAAAAATCTTCGCAAAGGCCATAAATCTGAGCCCTTGCGAAGATTAAGAAGTGTATTTCAATCACGTTTTGATTGATTTGAGTTTTCGGTTAGTTTTCCGGATAGATAATTGTAATACCGGCGTTTACCACATCCGGTGTAAAGAATGCCTGCTCGCCTGTTGTGTTTCGCAATTCCAGCGTGGCAGGCACTGTGGCTACGGTAATTAAATCCGTTCCCGCCATACTGTCATACACAATGGAACTCCACACCGTGGAATGTTCCACCCCGCCCACATACAAAGAAAACTGCATGGTAGGAGCCGGTCCCGCACCCTGTGCAGCAATCCACCAGTTCACCAAATAATTTCCCGCCGCAGAAATGGTAAAAATCCCAGTGGCAGTATCCAATGTAACCGCGCCGCCCTGCTGGTTGAGGATCTCGTTAAATGGTATGGCTATCCCATTGTCCACAAAAACAACATCGTCCGGCCCATATTGTGCGCTGATTCCAAAGAAATTCGCCGGTCCAGTTGGTCCCGTTGCTCCAGTTGCGCCGGTTGCTCCAGTTGCGCCAGTTGCTCCGGTTTCGCCGGTTGCGCCAGTTTCGCCGGTTGAACCAGTTGCGCCAGTTGCACCGGTTTCTCCTGTTGCACCAATAATACAACAGCAATTATTTCTATATCGATTCAATTTCATCGCCTCCACAATTTGTATAAAAACCTTGCCTTGTTTTATTTTATGTGAGAGGCACCATTCATGTGAAGCCATTTTCCGTTGCAATATGCCGTCATTTATGCTATAATTATGGTAGAGCAGATCGGAGGTGAACTGCAATGGACATAGATCTACCCATACAATATATTATTCCAAAAACGAATGATAATGGAGGATAACCTTGACCGTTGATACCAAAGAGGTAGTTACCACTATCGCCTATATGATAGGTGTCCGAATGCCGGCGTTGAATGCCAGTTACGGCGAGTGTGCCGAGCTGATTGAGAAGCTCCAAGCCGACAAAGACGCAACTACAATAAGATATTTATGTAAGCTGCGAACCGTGCTGATGCAGAAATTTAAAAAGACCGATGATCTAATGCGATATCAACTCAAGAACCTGCATAACATTGAGTGGTATGACCATGAAAACATCAAGCAGCTTGAGAAATGGGGATTCACCATTATTGTGGCAAACTCCCGTTCAGAGAAGTATATGCAGGAGTTCACAAAGCTCATCAACGAAAACATTGATAAATGCTCCCATCTGTTTTATGATTGGCTAAATTGGGAGTATATCCGAAGCTTGTTCTTTGTCCCAAAATATAATAAAAACGGCGTAATGAAAGACGAGTTCAGTAAATACATGGCTCACATCGAGCATTACCCGTTTCAAATGTATATTCACTGGCAACCCGCCGAAGTCGGGAGCATCATTTATTCCGACCGTAAGTTCTTGAAAATCATCTACGGTCAGCATCATGACAGCTTCACCGACTATACGAAATATCAGGACGCAGATGATGAAACCCGAAACAATATTTATAATTTTATCGACAGCACCGAGAAAACTGCTATCGCTGTCGATTGTGAGAACTCAAACCCGTACAAGCTGTACAGTGTGCTGAAAGGCTTAAATCAGGACGAACTTGCCAAGATCGAGAAAATCACGCTCTATGACGATCCGCACACCACAGCAGGCTGGGACTGGCTCTCCAAATTCACGCAGATACCCACCGAACATATCGAGATCGACCGTGTAACCGACAGAAAGTCCCTGGTCGATGTGCGAATGACCGCAAGTGTAGTCACGGATTTTTATCGTGACGGCATCACATCTTTTATCATTGTGTCAAGTGATTCCGACTTTTGGGGACTGATCGAAAGCCTGCCAAAAGCAAAGTTTCTCGTTATGTACGAATACGAGAAGTGCGGAACGGCGATCAAGAACGCCCTCACACAGCATGGTATCTATTATTGTGCCATAGATGATTTCTGTACCGCAGGCACAGAGGACATGAAACGAGCCGTCCTCTTTGCAGAACTTGAAAAGCATTTTCCCAATCTCATCGGTGAAAGCCCTCTGGATCTTACCCACCAAATATACGAAGCCACAAGGGTGACCGCTACCATGAAGGAAATGGAGAATTTCTGCAATCGGTATGTCAAAACTTTACGGCTCAAGGTAAACTCCGAGGGCGTTTTTAGGATAGAAATTCAAAGATAGCGAAAAAAGGACGGTTTCATGCCGTCCTTTCTTTTTCCAAGTCGCATTGGTATCTCTTTGCAAAGCTTTTAAGAACGTTCGGCATCCTCCCAATCTCATAGTGGGAAGATGCCGCTTGCTTTTGATTCTTTTGTGCGCTCCGATTCAAGCAGGCATACGCATTAAAAAAAGTCAAAAAGCGGTCGAACTAAGACTCCTCATCCACGAAATAGCCCTGTTTTACCATCAATTTTGCCAAACGAGGGTGCTTTTTTCGATTCTTTACAACATAAATAAATAGAATCGGGTAGCCGATTCCGACCAACAACGAAACAGCTGCCATACAAATGCCCAATATTTTATCATCCGGCGCCGGTTCACCATACAATAGTACACAAATTAATACAACGCCAACAAAAATGCACGAAAGCGAAATAATACATAACCCGATGACAAATCCCACCGGATCTTTCAGCTGACCATTAAATGCTTTTTTCTTCATAGACAACACCTTTTTCATCCTGTTTACGCAAACACCCACATTAGCCGTTCAAAAAACTCAACTTTAGAATCCTTTGCGTCAAATTGCCTATTCTCGTTTTATGTGAATCAACTTCCGCCGATGAATTGCCACCGCAACGGGCAAAATCAGCACACAGCCGATTCCGCTGACCAGCATTTGAATGATCTCCGCCGCAAACAGCTTGGAATTTAGCACCTCCGCGAACGAATACCGGTACTTCAAAAACCAAATCATCAGCGCAGTAAAGCTTCCCAAATAGGCAAAAAACAGTGTGTTCACCGTTGTGCCAATAATATCACTGCCCAGTAGAAAGGTCTTTTTCAGCAGTTCGGATTGCTTTTCATCAGGGTTGCTCTCGTAGATTTCCTGCATACCGGAAACCACCGACATGGCAATATCCGCCGCCGCGCCGATGAAGCCCATCAGCATAACCGCCGAGGCAACCATCGGCATGGAAAACGCAATTTCTTCGGAATAATAACTGATTTCCTCCGCATCCTCCGCCGAAAATCCATGGATTGCCGTTACGTCCTCCACCAGCAGAATTACCCCCAGCATGAGTGCTGCCACCGCCAGTACAGACCAATACGCGGACAGGGTTTTTTTGTTGTATCCGTTAATGCCAAACAGCGTACAGGCAGCCACCGCCGCACAGCAAAGTCCAATCACCACCACCGGAGAAAATCCGCTGGACATAAAAAATACAAAAACCACCGTGCCGAAAATATTCACAGCAAGAATTGCCAGCGCGCGCACCCCGCGTTTTCTGCCGACCAGCACCATCAGCACGGCGAGCAGTCCCGCCAGCACACCATTCATACCGCTGCCTCCTTTGCGGAAAGCCAAGCCGCCGCAAGCCGGATGGCAATCGGAATCGCCAGCACAATGCCAATGCTGCCCACCAAAGAGCGCGTGATTTCCAGCGAAATATAGTTGTGCAACACATCGTAGAACGTTACGTTGTTCCGCAGTGCCAGCACAATCATCGGGATACAGCCCGTGATATACGCAAAAAACAGGATATTGCTCATCGTGCCCATAATATCCATGCCCACGGCTTTTCCGGCTTTTTTTAATTCGCCGCGTCCGGCACCGGGCGCGTGTTGTTTTACCTGATACAACGTTGCAGAAATCGTCACGCAGGTATCCAGAATTGCACCAAAGCTGCCAATCAGCAATTCCGCAAAGAAAATTTCCTCATACGGGCCGGAGAGATATTCCATCTTATCAAACCGTACGCCATAACCGTCCGTGATTTTCAGGACAACAAAGGCAAGAAAGATCGTTACTGCCGTTGTCGCAAGTGCCGAAACGGCTGTAATCAGCGCCTGTCTGTTCGCCCCACAGGTGAGCAGTATCGTGGCTGCAGTAAAAACCACCACCGCCGCTCCTGAAAGCAAAACCAATGGCAGTCCGTGTATGTAAAGCTTGAGCGCCAGAAAAAAACACGCGGAATTGAAAGCAAGCCCTGCAAAATACAAAATCCCGCGCCTGCCGCAAACCAGCACCGAGAGCAGTAAAAAAGCACAAAGCAGCACGGCAATGTGCAAATCCTGTTTCAGGTATAAAATTTTCCCCGTGGTATTGTTTTGCCCGTCCAGCCGGACAAACACCACATCGCCGGTTTCATATTTTGTGGTGGAAACCTCCGAGGATTGATAATCATTCGGCAGCGTGATGCTTTGCCCCTTGCTGTCGCCGTTTAGCAAAACCGCAGTCGCCGTTTGGCGGTAGGTTGTTTCCGTACCGTTGATTTCGCCCGATACTTCCCGCAGCTTTTCTTCCGCAACTGCCGTAACTTTAGCAATCGGCGTTTGATACAAAAAGCTGTCATGGGCAACAAAAAGACAGATTGCCGTCAGGATAACCAACAAAACGGCAATCGGCAATATTTTCTTTTTTAAATGTATAGCACCTGGTTTTTGCCGCATACAATTCAGACCTTTTCACAGAGAGTAACCATCATGGACTTCATCTTCTCTGATAATGCATGAAGGCAGCACCGCGCAACCACACCCACTTCTTTTGCGCAGTGTCGCCTTAAAAAAATTACAATTCTATCCTATCACATTTCAAATAAAAAAGCAAGGATTTCCGGCTGAAACCCTCCCAGAAATCGCTTAAAAAAAGCATCCCTATGCCTTGCAAAACACCGCCGTGACTGTCATATTCCCCTCCCGCACCTCAGCGAAAACCTCTCCGTTCATCTTGTGCATCAGATGCCGGCAAATAGCAAGCCCCAACCCGCTTCCCGGTACTGTTCCCGCATTGGAACCGCGCCAGAACCGGTCGAAAATATGGGGCAGCTCTGTGTTTGGCAGCGTACAGCCGGAGTTTTCCACCCCAATCAGCACGCAGTCGTCCTCCTCGCCAAACCCTATGTGAATGTGCTTACCGTCCCCGTATTTCACGGCATTTTCCAGTATGTTCTGCAAAACCTCCACGCTGCGGTCAAAGTCCCCGCACAGTAGGCAATTTGCCACAGCTGCTACGGCGAATTCCGTTTGCAGCAACGCCAGTTTTTCCGCGTAATCCGCACAAATCCGTTCCATCAGCGCGGAAAGATAAAACGCGCCCTCTTGCACCTCCAACGCAAAAAAATCCTGCTCAGAGGCTTGAATCAGTTGCACCACATAGTTTTCCATTTCGTCCGCCCGGGCATTCAGACGCTCCGCAATCTCGTGCTGCTTATTTTTATCAGTATATAAATCCTTAGAGAGTGCCGCGGCATACAGCTTGATTGCTGAAAGTGGCGTTTTCATGTCGTGCGAGAGCGAAAGCAGCAGGGTGTTTTTCTCCCGCTGCAGCTCGTACTCCCGCTTTTTCTGGCGCTCCATCACAGCACGCAGCATATCCATGCCCCAAACAAACCGCCCAAAAAATCGGTTCTTGCTTTCCTTTAACGGTACAGTCAAATTCCCCTTGGCAAGCTTTTCAGGCATTTCGGAAAGCTGCTCAAACGGGTGCAGAATTTTCCGCCGAACCCAAACCAACACCCCCGCCACAACCGCACACATCGCCGCAAGGATACTATTAATAATGACAATTACTCCGCTGTCCGCTCCCACAGGGCTTTGCGTATAATCAAACCGATACAACGCACCGTGAATTTCCCGCAACAGATAATCGCTGTCCGTGCCGGAAAACCCCGCCTCATCCGCTTGGATTTCCGTCACGCCCGTCACATATTCGCAATTGGATAAATCCACCGCGCCCAGTCCCTGTTCTTCAATCACAAGGGCAAGCCGGTGAATTTCCACACGGTACGGACTGCCGCTGGTTGTTTCCGGAGAACGCAGCAGCACCCAGTTTGCCAGCACAAACAACAACACCGCCACCACGCCAGCCCCCGCACAAACCCGATAAAAGCCCTTCATAAATACTGATACCCCACGCCCCAAACAGTAAGAATCCGCTTCGGTGTTCTAGGGTTCTCCTCAATTTTTTGACGCAGCCACTGGATATGTACGGTCAGTGTCTGCGGCTCGGAATCGCTGTCGCTGCCCCAAATCCGGCGAAAAATCTCGTCCTTGCGCAGCGCCTTGCCCTTGTTTTCCATCAACAAAAGCAGCAGCTCGTATTCTTTAGCAGTTAGCGAAAGCGCCGTATTCACCAGAAAGACCTGCCGGCTGATTTTGTTTAAGCGCAAATTGCCGTCCTCAATTTCGTCCTGTCCGTAGTGCCGACGAAAAATCCCGTTGATTTTTGCCAGCAGAATATCAATATCATAAGGCTTTTCTATATAATCGTCCGCGCCCGTCCGCAAGCCGTTGAGTTGATCTGCCTTGTCGGTTTTCGCGCTGACAATCAAAATCGGTGTATCGGATCGCTCGCGAATTTTTGCGCACACGCCAAATCCGTCCATGCCCGGCAGAAGAATATCCAACACAACCAGCCTTGCGCCGTATTTTTCATACAGCAGCAAGGCCGTTTCGCCGTTATTTGCCACGGAAACCACATAGCGTTCTTTTCGCAAAAAATCGCAAAGCAGTCCGCTTAGTTCCCGGTCGTCCTCCACAATGAGAATATCCGTCATAGGCACCCTCCGCCGTGAAAATTAGCTACCAGCCCATTTCCATTAACCAGTTGCTCAGTGCCCGTTCGCGTTCACGCAGCACCTTGTCCCTATCCAGATTATACTCCCCTTTGATGCTGCCGTCAACCAAAAACAGCACCCTTGTGCATTTTGCGGCAACCTTCACATCGTGCGTCACCAAAAGAATCGTCGTTCCCTCCCCATTCAGGCGGGAAAGCTCCTCCATCACTTCATCGGAAGAAGCGCGGTTGAGTGCGCCGGTCGGTTCATCCGCAAAAATTATTTTGGGACTGTTTATCATACTGCGGCAAATACACGCACGCTGCAGCTGCCCACCGGATACCTCGTTGATATCGTTCTCGGCAATCTCCATAATGCCCAGCTTGCGTAATAATCCGGTCGCCCGCTGTACGGTTTCCTTTCGGCTTTCTCTGCGCTTTTGGGATTGAAACGCCGGCAGCAGTACATTATCCAAAATCGTCAGGTTCTTGAGCATATACATCTGCTGAAAAATAAAGCCCATCTCGTCCAGCCGCAGTGCTGCCAGTTCGCTTTCCGTCAAATCCGGCAGACTCTGTCCGGCAAATCGCACACTGCCCGCCGTCATGCTGTCCATGCCAGAAACCGTATACAGCAAGGTGGATTTCCCTGAACCGGACGGACCCATCACCGCGACCATTTCGCCCTCCGTAACACCAAAGCTCACATTTCGCAATACGTGATTCTGCCGCTTGTTCACCACATAGGTTTTACTCAGCTCGCGCACTTCTAAAACCGTATTCATACTATTAGCCCTCCTATTCAATGCCGGACGCTTCAGACGCGGCAATGGTTTTTGCGTACAAGGCGGTCAGCAAGGCGCTTGCCAGCGTAACCGCCACGCCGATTGCCGGATACAGCAGAAAAATTTCCGCCGGAACAATCCGATACGGCACACCGTACAGCGCACCCATCATGCTAAAAATCGGATTCACAGCAAGAAGGGTAAGCGGATAAGAAAGCGCCGCCGCCAGCACCGCCGCGGCAATTCCAACAATCCCGAACCGATACCCATGCCAGCGCACAATCGTGCCAGTCTGAAAGCCCATCGCTTTGAGAATGGCAATTTCCCCGCGCTCCTTGGCAAGAAAAGAACGTTCCATCAGCACCGTTACCAGCGCAATCACCAACACCGCCAATAGTAACACAAAGCGTTTTACCGCATTCAGTGTATCGGCAACACCGATGATTTTATCCACATATTCGTCCGCGGAATACACTTTGTCCGTGTTATAAAGCGTTTGAATTCGCGCAATCCGGCCGGCAACTTCCTTGCTGCTTGGGTGATCCGTAAAAGTAATCTGGAACGCAAACGCGCCCGAGGATTGTGCAAAATCCAAATCCAGTGATTCATGCAGCCGTACCCCTTCACCCATGTTGTTCATGGATTGATAAATCGCCGTGATCAGAAAAGGCTGTTCGCCCTCCGGCATCCGGATGAAAATAGTATCCCCAATATCCGCACCCAGCTTTTCGGCAATCACCGGCGTAATGGCAATTTCGCCCGCGTTTTGCGGCGGTGTTCCCTGCTGGTACACATACTGGTCCGTGGTTGTGCCAACGCCCTCAAACCCTCGGGAATTGCAGGTATTATCGCCAAACGTCAGCGACAATTCATAAAGCACCTCATAGGAACACTTTGCGGGCATATCATGGTTAGCAAGGGTCTGCTCCATCTCCGCCAGCTCGTTTTCCAGCATCGCCCGTCCGCCCTCCGTCATAAAGGACATCTGCAAATCCTCATTCGTATAATACGCATCGCTCTTGGTCATCCCAATAAAAGAAATCAGCTCACTGCTTTTCAGTGTATTTGCCGTGTTGGCAAGAATCATCAAAAGCACCAAACAAAGCGCATTGGTCAGCATAACCGTCAAATACCGCCGTGGACTGCTCAGCACATCGTTTGCCGCCAGAAATCCGGCGGGGCGCAGTCGGGTTTTCTGCAAGCGCAGGAAGCTTTTTTTCTTAAAACGCTCGCCGGTCATGCCGCTGCGAATGGCGTCCAGCGGTGTAAATCTTGCAACCTTGCGTGTGCAGCTAAAGCAAAACAGTAAAATTATACCCACCACACCGACCGCGCAAAGCAGATTCAGCAGCACCCCGCAGTCATTACCCAGCACCATGGATTTGGAAACACTCCCAAGCAGCAGCTTGCCAAACGGAATCCCCGCCGCAAAGCCGATTACCGCCCCCGCAACCGCCAGCGCAAGATATTTGGTTAAGTACAGCCCGCGGATTTTCATTGTGCGAATGCCAATGGCTTTCATCACACCAATTTCGCGGTATTCTTCCGAAATCGTAAAAGCAATGGTAAACCGCAGCACCAAAAAAGAAATCAAAATCAGGCAGACGCTTACCACCAACAGCAGTCCGGCAATCACCATATCCAGCATATAGGTTAGCTTCATCATCTGCTTGTCGCCGGTAAAAACCACGCTGGTTCCCAGCGTATCCATGGATTTTTCCACTGCTGTCGTATCGGCAATACGAATATAGCAAAAGCTTCCGCCGTACTGGGTGTTGATTTGCGTATCGGTGTTAAATTTTGCAAAATCCGCACCGTTCATAATAAATCTGTCCATGCCCACCATGTCCGAGCCCAAATAAGCGTCCTTCATGCCGCCCGCGATTTTCAGTTCTTCCGAAACCCCGCCCACGGAAACCGTTATGCTGTCACCGGCGTGCAAACCACTCCGTTCCAATGCTTTAATAGACAGCCAAACTGTACCCGGTTCCACCTGCCGGAGGATCTCATTCTCTTCATCGAAATAATGGATTGCCGCGTCCTCAATCGCCATCAGCACAATCGAATTCTGTAAGTCCGGAATGGCTTTCCCCGCATGGCTGAGGTTATCGGGATTGAGATACAGCACCGGCTCAATGCCATAGCTGTCCACCGCGTCCATGTCCGCCAACGCGTTGGAAACCGCCTCGCCCTTGCCCTTATCCATTGTGGCAATATAGTAGTCCGGCATC
>DBRO01000060.1:0-1869 GCA_002306005.1 Ruminococcus sp. UBA1366
TTCGATTCCCGTACGGGTCACCATTCAACATACTCGGAAACCGCGTAATATCGCCGTTTCCGAGTTTTTGCTTTATAACGAAAATGTGCTTTGTCCGCTACTTGTCCGCTATTCGGATTTTTTAGCGGACATACTTGTTTTAACCTGTGCTATCCTGCGGAAGAAAACTGAACGCTCCGTCCATTGCCTGAGCGACCCTTGCCTGTGCGGTCTGGAACATATGAGAATAGATGTTCAAAGTCTTCTTGAATTGTAATGTGTCATGTTTGACGGTTACAATACCGTAAAACGAATATACAATAATCACAAAATATTACAGCGCTAATTGTATAAATTGCTATTTTATTATTTAAATCTTGACAAATTAAAAATATATTGCTATGATTTTAGACAGAGGAATCAAAGCCAATAATGGTTACTTGAAGTTATTAGCCTTAAAATTAGGAGGGGGATTTAAGTATATTGAAATAAATGTATAAATTTCATGAAGGAGGAGGCTAATATGAACCCCAAAATATTTGTGGCAGTCGCGGGTTTATCAATTTGTTTTGGAATGACAGCGTGTGCCCACAGCGGCGATTCAACCAACAGCTCAATAGACCAAACAAAAGCGTCAACGACTACGCAACCTGTAACGCAAGGTCCTACGGAAACTACACTGAATTCTACAAATACGGTCGAAACCAGTTCGATTATTTCAAAAGAAGATATCAGTAAAATTTATATTTCAACCGACAAAAAGAATATAGAAATTAATCCAAATTCAGAAATGGGTTCGATGATTCTATCAATCATATCCTCGATTCTTCAGGACGAAAATAGTAATATAACAGACGGTCAAATTCTGAGAGAAGTACCAGGCGGGCTCTCTGGTTTTTCGGATTGCTTCTTTATGGAAATCGAGTTTGTGCAGCCCAAGGAGATTACGTTTGGCGACAAGAAATATACAGATGTTACGGCTTTGTTTTATCAAAGTAATGAAGCTGTTATTTTCCACACAAATGAAAATGACTTAAGCGGTGAGATTACGTTCAAGTATGGTTATCTGTATGAAGATGAAACGTATTTTTCAAAATTGAATACAACGATAGAACCGTTATTACAGTGATTGATGTAAACTAACAAAAAAATCCGTCCTTTTTCAAGGACGGATTTTGTGTTGCATTATTTGCTGTTAAAGCATCGGATACCGGGGTAAGCCGCCGCACTGCCGAGGGTTTCCTCAATGCGGAGTAAGCGGTTGTATTTTGCAACCCGCTCACTGCGGCTGGGCGCGCCGGTCTTGATTTGTCCTGCGTTGAGCGCCACGGCAAGGTCTGCAATGGTCGTGTCTTCAGTTTCGCCGGAACGGTGCGAAATCACCGCCGTGTAGCCGGCACGTTTTGCCATCTTGATTGCCTCCAACGTTTCAGAAACCGAACCAATCTGGTTGAGCTTGATGAGAATGGAGTTGCCGCAGCCGTTGGAAATGCCTTTCGCAAGGCGCTTGGTGTTGGTCACGAATAAATCGTCGCCCACCAGTTGGGTTTTGCTGCCAAGTTCCGCCGTGAGAAGCTTCCAGCCCTCCCAGTCCTCCTCGTCCAGCGCATCCTCAATGGAGTAAATCGGGTAGGAGGAAAGCAACGCCTTCCAGTGGTCAATCAGTTCCCGCGTTGTGAAAACCTTCTGTGCCTTTGGAAGCAGATACGTGCCGTTTTCGCCCTTCCATTCGCTCGAAGCCGCATCCATGGCAAGTACAAAATCCTTGCCCGGCTCGTATCCCGCTGTTTTTACCGCCTGTAAAATGTATTCAATTGCCTCCGCATCGCTGGCAAGGTTCGGCGCAAAGCCGCCCTCGTCGCCCACGGAAGTCGCCAAGCCCTTGGATTT
>DBRO01000060.1:1925-3750 GCA_002306005.1 Ruminococcus sp. UBA1366
AAAATATTCATCATGGGAACAGGCAGCATATTCGCGGAAATGCCGCCGATGAATTGGTATAACGGCATTTTGTAAGCGTTCGCAGCCGCCCGCGCCGCCGCAATGGAAACCGCCAGAATCGCGTTCGCGCCAAACGAGGACTTGTCGTCCGTGCCGTCCGCCTTGATCATCAGATCGTCAATCTTGTAAATGTCAGAAGGGTCCTTTCCGGCAAGAATCTTGTTAATGTGTGTGTTGATGTTCTTTACCGCTTTGGAAACCCCCTTGCCGCCAAACTTGTTCTTGTCGCCGTCGCGCAGCTCCAGCGCCTCAAATTGTCCGGTGGAAGCCCCGCTGGGCGCAGCACCCGAGCCAACCGTACCGCAGTCGAGAATTACATCCGCCTCCACTGTCGGGTTCCCGCGGGAATCGATAATTTCCCGTCCGATTACCTTTTCAATTTTCATGTGCCAATCATTCCTTTCTGTTTGAAAACCATTCGGTTAGTTTTTGCTAACTACAATCATTCTACCACGTTTTCGGAAAAATGTCAAGCAAAATTTAGGGCAATATCGTGTTGCCTTTGGGTATATCATTTGAAAATCGTATGAAAATTATGCAACCCGCATAAAAAAAATTGAAACAGCGGTCCCAGAATATTATAATGTAGAACAGAAAAGACCAAAAGATTGCCACTATTATAAAAAACACAGGAAAATCTGCAAATTTACCAATGTTCACATAAAATAATTTGTTCAAAAGAAACATCCAGCCTTAGCTTTTCTGCTTGCCCTCTATGTAAAAAGTCGATTCCATATCGGCAATGTTCAATGCCAACGCCAGCGGAAACATTTCCAAAGCCGAACCCACCGTGTTTTTGTTTTCCTCGCCGGAAAATCCCATGTGGTAGCGAATCGCAAAAGCCTCCTCGCGGGTGAGTTTTATAAATCCCGAGATAATGTACACGGATTTTTCTCCATGCCCATAGGGCAGACTGTCGCGGAATTCGTAAGAGGGAACCTTTTGCCAAACGCCGTTGTCGTCCTTTACGTTGCGAAACGACCGCTTGTAAACGCCCATCTTGCAAATATCGTGCAAAAGAGAAACCAGCGCAATGGTTTCGTCCGAGTACGAAAGCCCGTATTCCTCCCGCACCCGTTCCCGCGCCAAATAATCTTTCAGGCAGTCGTAAACGTGCAGGCTGTGTTCGGCAAGCCCCCCGTCATAAGCCCCGTGAAACCGCGTGGAGGCAGGTGCGGTAAAAAAATCCGACTTTGCAGAAAGCAGATAGTTCAGTAGATCCTCCGCACCTGCGCGCGTTACGAATTTTCGGTAAATATCAACAAAGCGTTTCTTGTTTTCGTTTAAATCCATGTCAATCGTCCTTTCGTTTAAAGAATCCGGCGGGCAAGCTGCAAAGCCGCCGGTTTATGAATATCATTATAACATAGCAGCAAGCATTTTGCAAAGAAAACCGCGCCCGTTTTTCACACTTTTCGGGAAAATCATGAAAATTGCTTGATTTTTTGGCGTAAAAATGCTATGATACTTCTTAAGTACCGGAATGCGCCGAAAGAAAAACAGCGCGAACAAACCGGTGAAAGGAGAACTGCGCTATGTGTGGAATTGTCGGATATGTCGGCAGCCGCGAATGTACAGCGGTGCTGATTGACGCATTAAGAAAACTGGAATATCGGGGGTATGACTCCGCAGGCATTGCCGTGTTTGAAGACAGCGCCATCAAAACCATCAAAGCCAAGGGAAAACTGAAAAATTTAGAAGAAAAGCTGGCGCAAAACGGTGAAGTTCATAGCCATTGCGGCATTGGACATACCCGCTGGGCAAC
>DBRO01000060.1:3787-5691 GCA_002306005.1 Ruminococcus sp. UBA1366
GAATCCAAAGGCTATGCGTTTGTCAGCCAAACGGATACGGAAACGGTTGCCAAGCTGCTGGATTATTATTATAACGGAAACCCCAAGGAAACCATTCAGCGTGCGCTTGCGGATATTGAAGGCTCGTATGCGCTGGGCATTCTCTTTCGGGATTTCCCCAAAACGGTGTATGCCGTCCGTAAGGACAGCCCGCTGATTGTCGGCAAGGGCGAAAACGAAAGCTTTATTGCGTCGGATGTTCCCGCGATTTTGCAGTATACTAAACAGTACTATTTGCTGGACGAGGACGAAATTGCCGAGCTGAACGCCGGGGAAATTCAATTCTTTGATTTACACGGCGAACCCCGCCAAAAGGAACTCCAAACCGCCACATGGGATATGGAATCTGCTGAAAAAGGCGGTTATGAGCATTTCATGTTAAAGGAAATCCACGAACAGCCCACCGCCGTGAAAACCACCATTACTCCAAGAATTGCAGATGGCCTGCCAAATCTGAGTGAGTGTGGGATCACGCCGGAAAAATTACGTTCGTATGAGAATATCTTTATCGTTGCGTGCGGAACTGCCATGCACGCCGGACTGGTCGCAAAATACGTTATTGAGCGTATTGCAAGAATCAGCGTTACGGTCGATGTCGCATCGGAATTCCGTTACCGCAACCCGATTCTCAGCAACCGCGATTTGGTAATTTTGGTTTCGCAGTCGGGCGAAACCGCCGACACGCGGGAGGCGCTCCGCCTTGCAAAAAATGTCGGCGCGGCAACGCTTTCCATCGTCAATGTCAAAGGCTCCTCCATTGCGCGGGAATCCGATATGGTGCTGTATACCCATGCCGGTCCGGAAATTTCCGTTGCCTCCACCAAAGCCTATATGGTGCAAATTGCCGCATTGTACTTGTTTGCGTTTGAGCTTGCCTTTGCAAGGGGAAAGATTTCCGAGGCGGAGTGCAAATCACTCACCGCCCAGCTTACGGAAATCCCAGCGCTCATTCAAAAGGTGCTGGAAGAAAAAAATCAGTGCCAGTTTGTCGCAAGCCAGCTCGTCAGTGCGGAAAATCTCCTGTATATCGGTAGGGGACTGGACTACGCACTGAGCATGGAAGGCTCGTTGAAACTGAAAGAGATTTCGTATATCCATTCGGAATCCTATGCCGCGGGCGAATTAAAGCACGGTACCATTTCGCTGATTACGGAGGGTATGCCGGTGATTGCCGTGGCAACCCAGCGCGATATTTACGAAAAAACCGTCAGTAATGTCAAGGAAGTGAAAGCACGCGGTGCGAAAGTCATTTTCGTAACCCATGCCGGCATGGANNATGCCGATGGTCGCGGTTGTGCCGTTACAGCTGATTGCCTATTATACCGCCGTGTTAAAGGGCAACGATGTCGATCAGCCCCGCAACCTCGCAAAATCCGTTACAGTGGAATAGCTGGATTCTCTTGTGTTTTTGAACCCTCTTTCGGGAGGGTTTTTCTTTACCAATTTTAAATAGCAAGGAGTATGAATTTGAGTACCAAACGATACCGGCTCATCCAGCAGGAGGGCGCAGCGCGCAGGGGAGAATTCACCACGCCGCACGGGGTAATACAAACGCCGGTTTTTATGAATGTAGGAACAGCCGGAGCAATCAAAGGCGGGGTGTCCTCGCCGGAACTTGCCCGTGATTTAAAATGTCAGGTGGAGCTTTGCAATACCTACCATCTGCACTTGCGCCCCGGGGACGAAATCGTCCGGCAAATGGGCGGCATCCGCCAATTTATGAACTGGCAAGGGCCTGTGCTCACCGACAGCGGCGGGTTTCAGGTATTTTCGCTGGCAAAGCTGCGGAGAATTAAGGAGGAGGGCGTGTATTTTCACGCGCATACCGACGGGCGCAAAATTTTTATGGGGCCGGAGCAAAGTAT
>DBRO01000060.1:5754-6341 GCA_002306005.1 Ruminococcus sp. UBA1366
CGCCTCAATGCTTTGGAAACCACCCGCAATCGGGAACAACTCCTGTTTGGCATTAACCAAGGCTGTACGTTTGATGATTTGCGCGTTTCTCATATGCAGGAAATCGCCGCACTGGATTTGGATGGCTATGCCATCGGCGGGCTTGCAGTGGGCGAACCCACGGAGGTTATGTACCATGTCGTGGAGCAGGTTACACCCCATATGCCGGCGGACAAGCCCCGCTACCTCATGGGGGTAGGTACGCCCAGCAATATCATCGAGGCAGTCGCCCGGGGGATTGATTTTTTTGATTGTGTAATGCCCACGCGAAACGCCCGTCATGCCACGATTTTCACATGGAACGGCATCATGCACGTGACCAATCGCTGTTACGAAACCGATTCCCGCCCGCTGGATACCGCCTGCGACTGTCCTACCTGTAAAAATTTCACCCGCGCCTATCTCCGGCACTTGTTTAAAGCGGATGAACAGCTCGCCGGACGACTTGCAGTTATCCATAATTTGTATTTCTATAATACCCTCACCGCAAAAATCCGCACCGCGATTGAAACCGGTACGTTTGAGGAATTCCGCAAAAAATACAGCAC
>DBRO01000129.1:0-2287 GCA_002306005.1 Ruminococcus sp. UBA1366
CGGAGGTACCAGTACCGGAGGTACTGACGCCGGCAGGGGATGCCGAACGCCTTGCGGCGGCGCTGACCTTCGGCGCGGATGCGGTATATCTGGGCGGAGAGGCGTTTAGTATGCGTGCCACGCCGCAGAATTTTTCTCCGGATGCGCTTGTCGGCGCGGTACGGGCGGCACACGAAAAGGGTGCGCGCGTATACCTCACGGCGAATACGCTGCCACGCAACAGCGAGATTTCAGCGTTTGAGGGCTTTGTAAAACAAGCGGTGGAAGCGGGCGTGGATGCGCTGATTCTCAGCGACCTTGGTCTGCTGGCTTTGGCGAAACAATTTGCGCCGGACATGGAACTGCATATTTCCACGCAGGCGGGTGTGGTGAATTACGCTGCGGCGAGGGAACTTTACAGCATGGGTGCAAAACGCGTGGTGCTGGCGCGGGAACTTTCGCTGGAAGAAATTGCAGAAATTCGCGCAAAAACTCCGCCGGAGCTGGAGTTGGAAGCCTTTGTACACGGCGCGATGTGTGTAAGCTTTTCCGGACGGTGCTTACTTTCGAACTATCTGGTGAACCGCGATGCCAACCGCGGTGCTTGCGCCCAGCCTTGCCGTTGGGGATACCACCTGATGGAGGAAAAACGACCGAACGAGTTCTATCCCGTTTTTGAGGACGAAAAGGGGACCTATATTTTAAACGCCAAGGATTTGTGTATGATTGACCATCTGGACAAGCTTTTTCAGGCGGGCGTGACAAGCTTCAAAATTGAGGGTAGAGCAAAAAGTGCGTATTATGTTTCGGTAATTACAAATGCATATCGGGCGGCGGTGGATATTTTAAAACAAAATCCGGACGACTATCACTTACCGCAATGGGTGCGCGATGAGGTGTTCAAGGTGAGCCACAGGGCGTACTGTACGGGGTTCTTTTTTGGGCATCCAAAAGACTGCCAGTATTACGAAAACAGCGGGTATATCCGGGATTATGATGTCGCCGCAATTGTGGAATTCTGCGAAAACGGGCGGGTGCATATTGCCCAGCGCAACCGGTTTTACCGCGGCGATGTGCTGGAAGTTGTGGAACCAAACTGCGAACCGGTGCAAATTCGCGTGGCAGAACTTTACGATGATACGGGCGCGCCCGTGGATGTGGCAAACCACGCCGCAATGAAAATGGCGCTTGTTTGTGACAAAGAGTTTGCGGGCGAAGAGTTTGCAGGCAAAGAATTTTCGGACAAATTCTTTGCCCAAGGTAGCGTCATTCGCATGGCGGTAAAAAAATAACATAATAAAAAACTCCTCTGTCGGGCAATCCGGCAGGGGAGTTTTCGGTTGCTTATTTTTCGCATTCGTCGTGGTGCTGGTGCTGGTGGCATACGCTGCCGGTGGATTTCAATTCGCCGTTCAGGAATTTTAGCACGGCGGTTTTTGCATCGCCCGTAGCACCGGTAATCACGTCCACGCCGCGCTCATTGAAAATCTCAATCGCGCCCTGTCCCATACCGCCGCTTAAAATTACGCTTACGCCGCGGTCTGCAAGAAAATTCGGCAGAAAACCGGGTTTGTGTCCGGGATTTGGGATAAATTCCTCCCCTTGAATCTGCGTGCCCTCTACGGTGTAAATCAAGAATCCCGGGCAATGTCCAAAATGCTCGGTTACGTTTTTGCCTTCTGCGGCAACTGCAATTTTTTTCATATAAAATCCTCCTAATATTTTCGGCGGTATGGTTTCTGTCGCTTTTTATTTGCTAGAAATTCACTGCCAGACGGCTTCCGGCGGCAAGGTAGCGGATTTGTTCCCCCATGTCAGCACGAAGCTGTTCGAATGCCGCCTGCCCTGTGCAGTGGCAGGTATAAAACTGCGTACCGGTTTGTTGTAATTCTTTCGCAAGTGCGGCGATGGCTTCGGGCGGCTCGGATTTTCCCGTGCCGCGGCTGTGCAGGTGAAAGCCGCCAATTACCACATCGGGGTACTTGCGGTACGTTGCGCGGTACTGCCGCAGAATATTGACAATCCCGCGATGGGCACAGCCTGCAATTAGCAAGGCGCGCGCGTTTTGTCGGATTATCAGATTCTGCTCGTGGCAAAAATCATCCGGAACCAGTGTGTTGTTTTGCAGTTTTAGCAATTCCGCATTGCCGCTTGGCGGGGGTACTTCCTCCCATATGTCCGAAAAAACGGACAGTTCTTCATCAATCTGTTGGTGCCCGCCGCAAAAAACAAAGCGCTCGTTCGGGAGCAGTTCGGCATCCAGTCCGATGGCGGCAATTTTTCCGCCGGTGCGCCGTGAAAAATGCGG
>DBRO01000129.1:2331-2860 GCA_002306005.1 Ruminococcus sp. UBA1366
TCCACGCCCAGTTTTGCGGCGTTTTCAGCAAATAAACCGCTTGCGCCGGTATCAAACAGCAGGTTGTGGATTCCGGTGTGTACAAACAGGCTCAGTCCGTGTTCGCACCCAAAACAGGGAACTGCGGCGGTGTTTTCCGCCAAAACTTTCACAATCATGGGCAATCATCTCCGCATAAATGTCGCAGGGTATTTTTATAAACCGTGCGCAGGGCTTTTGCGGTGGGCGAATCCAGCGAGGCTAAGCTTATGCCGGCGTTGACAGCCCGCACGGCGGCGGGATCGTAGGGGATTTCCCCCACAAAAGGAAACTGATTTTTTTGACAGAAATCGCGGATTTCCTGTGTTTTCTGCGGACAGGTATCGGATTTATTCACACAAACCGCAATGGGTATGCCAAACTTTTGGACAACCTTAGCAACGCGCTGCAAATCGCTGATGCCGGAAACCGATGGTTCAGCGACAAGCAGGACAAAATCCGTGCCGGCGGCGGCAACACCTGCGCCGCCGGTGCTTTCTGCGGCGGTGTT
>DBRO01000129.1:2980-3267 GCA_002306005.1 Ruminococcus sp. UBA1366
CCGTTGACCAAAGACTCAGCTAACTTTTTTCTTGCGGCATCGTAAATGCCCTGCACGGTGGTGCGCGAAATTCCCATCTGTGCGGCGCATTGCTCCTGCGTAAATCCGTCCGAATCAATCAGCCGGATGGTTTCAAATTCATCCACCGTCATGGTAACGGTTTGCGCGGGTGCGCCGTCCAGCGGACCGAACCTGCTTGCTTCCGGCAGGCAGCAGACTTTCCGCCATTTTCTGGGACGCGGCATGGGGTACCCTCCTTTTTAGTTTCCGGCATATGCCGGTTATAT
>DBRO01000129.1:3312-3715 GCA_002306005.1 Ruminococcus sp. UBA1366
GTGTTCATAAAAAGTTTAGTTGTATTTGTGAAAAAAAGCGCCCGAACTACCCAATTTGGGTAGTTCACATATTGGCAAATATACGTTATAATAAAAGAGATTATGAAGTAACAACCAACACCCTATGGGGAAATTCATGGAGGTGTTTATGAATTACAAAAACGAAAATATGGAAAACAGAACGGAGTGCGCTTATGAAGCACCGGTAATTGAGATTGTGCGGTTTGAGCGGGAGGTTATGATGGAAAGCGGAAACTGGAATGATAATGAAAGACTGTGGGGACCTACTGCAGAGGATTTACCTGAATGATTTGTGCGACTAAAACCGATTGAGTATGACAAAGGAGAGTTTACAATGAAGTGAAAAAAGCGCTTGCCGCAGTTTTGGCGGCGGCTATGATGG
>DBRO01000124.1:0-3674 GCA_002306005.1 Ruminococcus sp. UBA1366
TATGAATGTTTTTCTCCCGCAAACCGTTGTTTTTACGCAAAAAACCCGCCTGCATTAATTGAAGCAGGACGGGTTTTTTGCTGTATGTGTATCAATGATACGCGAATAAGGGGGGCTTAGTAAGCAATGCCCTGCCACTTCATGGCATCGGCAACCTTTAAAAAGCCTGCAATATTTGCGCCGGAAACCAAATTATCCTTATGTCCAAACTCCTCTGCCGCATGGTAGGAATTTGCAAAGATGTTCTTCATGATGGTTTTGAGTTTCGCATCAACTTCCTCAAAGCTCCAGCTCAGGCGTTCAGAATTCTGTGTCATTTCCAGTGCGGAGGTGGCAACACCACCGGCATTTGCCGCCTTTGCGGGTCCAAACAAAACGCCTGCTGCTTGGAATTTCTCCACCGCATCGGGTGTGGAAGGCATATTCGCACCTTCGGCAACTGCAAGCACACCGTTTTTGATGAGCGCATCTGCGGCAGTACCGTCCAGCTCGTTCTGCGTGGCGCAAGGCAAAGCAATGTCGCAGGGAATCGTCCAAATTCCCCGACAGCCCTCGGTATACATTGCAGAGGGCTTTCTCTGCGCGTATTCCTTGATTCTCTTGCGCTCGACTTCCTTAATCTGCTTCGCAAGCGCCAGATCAATGCCGTCCTTGTCGTATATGTAACCGTTGGAATCAGACAATGCAACGACTTTCGCACCAAGCTCCATCGCCTTTTGCGCGGCGTAAATTGCCACGTTGCCGGAACCGGAAATCACCACGGTTTTGCCTGAAAAATCCGTATCCTTCATGTGTTTGAGCATTTCTTCGGTAAAGTAAATCAGTCCNNCCGGTTGCTTCGGTTCTTGCCAACGAACCGCCATAGCTCAGTCCTTTGCCGGTCAGCACGCCGGTGAATTCATTGCGCAGTCTTTTATACTGTCCGTACAGAAAGCCAATTTCACGACCGCCCACGCCGATATCGCCCGCCGGAACATCCGTATCCGCGCCGATATGCTTTGAAAGCTCCGTCATAAAGCTTTGGCAGAACCGCATGATTTCTCCGTCGGATTTGCCCTTGGGGTCAAAATCCGAACCGCCCTTGCCGCCGCCGATGGGCAGTCCTGTCAGACTGTTCTTAAAAATCTGCTCAAAGCCCAAAAACTTAATCACAGACGCATTCACTGAGGGATGGAACCGCAAACCGCCTTTGTACGGGCCAATCGCGGAATTAAACTGCACACGGTAGCCTCTGTTTACTTGAACTTTTCCGCTGTCATCCACCCACGATACACGGAACATAATCATGCGCTCCGGTTCAACGATTCTGTCCACAATTCCTGCGTCCACCAGTTCCGGTTTCTTTTCCAGCACCGGAACCAAACTCTCCAATACTTCTTTTACTGCCTGCAAAAACTCCGGTTCACCGGTATTTCGCTTTTCCGTCTTGGCATAGACCGCCGCAACGTAATCCTTGGCATTGCTCATACAGGAAGACTCCCCACTTGTATAAAATATACGGTAAATTGTTGGAATTCAATTTTATGGATGCCTCAATTTGCCTTTCCTATCATAGCATATTTATTCATATATATCAATAGTTCAGAAATATTTTTGCACTTCTTTTAAATTTTATTTATATATAAGCTTTGCTATACAGCATATTGCATAATTTTCTTTGTTGTATTTTTATTTAGTTATTTATTTTACTTTTAATCTGTTTCTACCGGTTATAATTGTTTAAAATAAAACAGCAAAACCGCCCTTGTGGGACGGTTCTGCTGCTGATGTGGAAGTAATGAAATATGAAAAGAGAAGAAAGCATTTTAATACGGGAACTGGTTCAGGAAGTCCTGAATATCCTGATCATACGTGTCCTCGTTGCTGGGTGTTGTCTGCGTTGTCGTGGTGTTCGGCTTGCTTTCGTCCAATGTGACTTCTACGTCCTTGATTTCGTCATCACGGTAAATCGAAACCTTAATGGTATCGCCCGCTTGGAAATCTTCCTTAATTTCGTTAAATTCTTCGATAGACTCAATCAATTCACCGTTGATGCCGATGACAATATCACCGACTTCGATTCCTGCCTTATCCGCGCCGGAGCCTTCTGTAACCGCACGAACAATAAAGCCCTGTGGAATATCATAATACTTTGCATAAAGCTCACTGATGTCCTGTCCGGTAATGCCCGTCATGGGTCTGCCCTTGACATAGCCGTACTCCATCAGGTCGTTCACCACGGGAATGGCCTCGTCAATCGGAATCGCAAATCCCAATCCTTCACCATATGTGGACGCAATTTTTGCAGATGTAATGCCGATCACCTGACCGTATGCGTTGATCAGCGGACCGCCGGAGTTTCCAGAGTTAATAGAGGCATCCGTCTGAATGAGATTCATGGTTCTGTCCTCAATGGTAAGTTCCCGGTTCAGTGCGGAAATAATACCCACCGTAGTGGAGCCTGCCAGTTCAAAGCCAAGCGGGTTTCCGATTACCACTGCAAGCTCTCCAACCTGCAATTCAGAAGATTTGCCGAATTCAGCGGCAGTCAGTCCGGTTTTTTCGATTTTCACAACTGCGATATCGGTTTGCGTATCCGTACCCACCAGCGTTGCAGTGTATTCCAGCGAATCGTCATCCTCGTCATCAGAGGTTTTATACGAATCCGGCAACACCACAGAAATACTCAGCGCATCTTCCACCACATGGGCGTTGGTAACAATATAGCCGTCCTCGCTCATCACAATGCCTGTGCCGGTTGCCGTACCGTTGGAAAGCTTACAAGAAATTCCCACCACGGACGGCGAAACCTTTGTGACAATATCCGGAATACTTAATGCATCATCCGGTGCGGCAAGCTGCTCTAACGTGGGGTAATCCTTGTTTGCCGCTGTTTGCTGGACGTTTGCATCGCTGTCGGAATCCGAATCGGATGATTTCGAGGAAGTTTTATCGCTCGAAACCACCGAGGAATCGTCATCGTTGCCGCCTGTTATAAGATTATAGCCCACAATGGAAGTAGTACCAATTGCCGCGACACAAAGCAGTGCGACTACGCCATTAAAAACTTTCTTCGCCGTGCTTTTCTTTTTCGCACCCGGTTCCTGTCCCGGAGGATAATAGTTTACCTCGCTGTAAGGTCCGTCCGTATGGGCGGTGTTTGGGTTTGCGCCGGTCGTGGTATTCTGGCTCTGATATGCGTTGTACGGATTCTGCGTATATCCATTCGCGCCGGAATTGTCCGCGCCCGTATTGTTGGTGTTCTGATTCTCATGGAATTCGTTCATAAGAAAGCCTCCCTTTCGGAATGATCATTGTTTTGCTTGTCTATCTATTATTATACTTCCCTATGTGATAACTTCATGATGAATGACGGAATTTTTCATGTTTTGTATTTTTTTATTTTATCAAAAAAATCACCGCGCTTTGCGGTGATTAAATCTTACTTATGCAGAAATAACGCCATAGCGCCTACGGTACTCTTGAATTTTATCCAGATATTCCGCGCAAGGTAAAACGCCCTTGCGAATGGCCTCTATTATGTCGTCAATCGTTACGATAGAATAGACGCGAATCCCGAACTCTGTGAAGGCATCCTGCACGGCGGTGGTTTCTCCCAGTCCTTTTTCCATTCTGTCCACGGAAATCACCATAGCAGTAATATTCACATCCGCAACCGCTTTCAGCTTGGGAAC
>DBRO01000124.1:3827-11827 GCA_002306005.1 Ruminococcus sp. UBA1366
CCCGTGTTTAAAAAATACGGGGCAATTCGTCCGCTTTTTAATGTAAACTCTCCGAATTTCAGCACACCGCATTCGTACATAAACCGGATAAATTCCTCTTTGTAATGCAAATTTTCCATCGTCCCAATCCCTTTCCAAACAATCTTTCCTATTTAGTTTACACGATTGTGCGACAGGTGTCAAGCGCAATTTTATCAAAAAAACGCCGCAGCACCCGCTCGGGAAGGGCGGGCACTGCGGCTGGTTTATATAAAACAGTCGGAGGCGGTAACAACGCAAGATAACAGCATGCGTTTCCTAAATAAACAAGGACATATCCGATTCCTCGGCATTTGCAAGCATAGCGGCGGCACCGGCAAGCTTTACGCCGTCCACCAATTCGTCCTTGGTAATGCCCATCACGTCCATACTCATGGAACAAGCAAGCAGTTCCACACCATTGGACTGGGCAAGCTGGATTAAATCTTCCAGACTGCTGATGTTTTTATTCTTCATCACAGAGCGAATCATTTTTGCGCCCATGCCGCCCATGTTCATTTTGGAAAGCTTGAGCTTTTTACTGCCGCGAGGCATCATGGCGCCAAACATTTTGGAAACAAAATTCTTCTTTACCGGCACTTTTTCCGGCCGGCGCAGGATATTCAGCCCCCAAAAGGTAAAGAACATGGATACCTTTCGACCCATGGCGGCGGCGGCATTGGCAATGATAAACGATGCGATTGCTTTGTCTAAATCGCCGGAAAACACAATGATATTTTTATTATCCGGAAGCTTGGCGGGGGAAGCTACCGCCGGACTAGCTCCGTTTTTTTTTACTTTTGCAACCGAAACGCCCTTCGCGCTGTTCATGCCTAAGAATTCGTTTCCTGTGCGGCGGCAGAAGCCTTCTAAGTCGCCCGCAAAGGCAGGGTCTGTGGTAGAAATTTCAATCACATCGCCCGGAGCGGCTTCTTCCAGCGCGGCGGAAAGTTTTACAATCGGACCGGGACATTGCAGTCCGCAGGCATCCAGAGAAACCACTTTTGCCGGTGCGGTGTCTGATTTTTCAGCCTCTCCCTCCGGCAGTTGGGTTTCGGGATTGATTCCCTGCGTGGTGGGCTTTGGCGGGTGCGAGCCATAAATGGAGTGATACAGCCGGTAACCGCCGCTGAGATTGTAGGTTTCAAAGCCGTTTTGCATTAAAATCCGCGCCGCAACATAGCCGCGCAAACCGATTTGGCAAGTAACGTACACGGGCTTGGTTTGATCCAGTTCCCCCAACCTGCCCCGCAGGGTATCCAGCGGAATATTGATAAACCCTTGAATATGGCCGTTTTGATATTCAATTGGGGTGCGGGTATCCAGCAAGGTAACACTTCCGTCCCGCGGGAGTTCCTTAACCTCATGCCAATGGAAGGTTTTTACCCGTCCGTCCAGAATATTTTCAATGACAAAGCCCGCCATATTGACCGGATCCTTTGCCGAACCAAACGGCGGCGCATAGCAAAGCTCCAGCTTTGTTAAATCCCGTGCCGTCATTCCGGCACGAATTGCCGTAGCAAACACATCACAGCGTTTATCCGAGCCCTCGTACCCAACAATTTGTGCGCCGAGGATTTTTCCCGTACCTTTTTCAAAAATTGTTTTAATCGACATATTTACCGCGCCCGGATAGTAGCTGGCGTGGTTTGCCGAATACGTAAAGCTCTTATCGTAGTCCAATCCCAGCCGTTTGGCGGTTTTTTCATTCACGCCGGTGGAGGCAACGGTTAAATCAAACACTTTTAAGATCGAAGAACCCTGTGTGCCAGTATAGGTGCTGTCAATCCCGCAGATATTATCCGCCGCAACGCGGCCTTGCTTATTTGCCGGACCGGCAAGCGGAACAAAGCCCTTGGTTTTTGTCACAAAATCCGTAATTTCCACCGCATCCCCCACGGCATAGATTTCCGGAAAATTCGTGCGCATATGGTCATCCGTAACAATACTGCCGCGCTGATTGAGTGCAATGCCCGCTTCTTTTGCGATTTTGGTTTCCGGCCGGACACCAATTGCCATAATCAGCATATCAGCTGTGACTTTCCCACTATTTAAGGCAATTTCCAATGTGCCGGCAATTTCCAATGTTCCGGCAGTTTCTTCAATGGAACGCACGGCATTTCCCAAAACCAGATTCACGCCCTTGCTTTCCATATGCCGATGCACATCACCCGCCATATCGTAGTCAATCGGAGCAATCACCTGATCTGCCATTTCAATCAACGTAACGGAAACCCCTGCCGCAATCAAGTTCTCTGCCATTTCCACGCCGATGAATCCGCCGCCCACGACTGCCGCAGTTTTGGGGTGGTTCTGCTCTAGATAGTCCTTAATTTTATAAGTATCGGGAATATTCCGCAGGGTGAAAACCCGCTCAGAATCAATGCCCTCAATGTTCGGCTTAATCGGCTCCGCACCCATGGAAAGCACCAGACTATCGTAGCTTTCCTCGTATGTTTCGCCCGTGCTGTGATTTAGCACGGTGACGGTTTTTTTCTGCGGGTTAATCGCAACCGCCTCGCTGTTAATCCGCACATCCACATTAAAACGGCTGTGGAAACTCTGCGGCGTTTGCAATGTCAAAGCACTCTTGTCCTTAATTTCCCCGCCGATATAATACGGCAGACCGCAGTTTGCAAACGAAATATATCCCCCGCGCTCCAGCATCACAATCTGAGCGTGTTCGTCCAATCTGCGCAATCTTGCCGCAGCCGTTGCGCCACCCGCAACGCCGCCTACAATCACAATCTTCTTCGTGTCCGTACCCATAAAATCTCCTCCTGACTATTTTTCTGACTGTTTTTCTTGGCTATCTTTTCTTCCAGTAAATGAAAAGCGGGTGAGCCTCCCGTTGCACACCCGCCGGATTGCCGTTTTCGGCAAGCTGCCGGTTTATCCCAGCATTTGTTCAATTGCGCTCTTGGGCTTTACACCGACAGAAGTATCCACAACCTTGCCATCCTTCATCAGCACCAGCATGGGAATACTCATGACTTTGAATGCTCTTGCAAGCTCCGGTTCTTCATCCACATTGACCTTGCAGACCTTGACGGTCGGTTTTTCTGAAGCAATTTCCTCCACGACGGGGGAAAGCATTCTGCACGGGCCACACCAGCTCGCCCAAAAATCGATGAGCACCGGCTTGTCGGATTTCATAACCTCCGACTCAAAATTCTGATTGGTTATCTTTAATGCTGCCATAAGAATCTCTCCTTTGTAATTTGATCGTATCTGTAGTATACCCCCATTTTTGCCCGATTACAGTGACGCGGTCACAAAGATAGAAAAAACACCGCCTGCACAAATTTTTCTATAATTTAGAAAACAAGCTTGACAAATTCCGTGAATATGTTAGAATAGAATAGGACTTGACCGTAAATCTTTAGATACTTTACTGCGATTGGAGGATTTCCCTGTGAAAAAAGAGTTTGATTACATTTGGACAGATAAGAAGCGTACCATTTTTGGACTTCCGATTTCCTTTACGCGCTATTTCATTACAGAAACCAAAGTCATTACCCGCACCGGGTTGCTTTCTATTACAGAGGATGAATGCGAACTGTACCGCGCCTCGGATAAAAAGCTCAAGCTGCCGTTTTTTCAGCGGCTTTTTAACTGCGGAACCATTCATCTTTATGTCACGGACGTAGACACGCCGCTCAAGGAAATCAAATCCGTGAAAAATCCGCGCAAGGTTCTGGAAATTCTCGATCGGCAGATCAATATTCAACGCGACAAATACAAGATTCGTGGACGGGATATGATTGGCGCGAGCGATGATTTAAACGGAGAATTTTAAACACACAGAACGTGCAGACAAAGGTTTGCGCGTTCTTTTTTTGGGAGCATGAACTTGATGATGAACTTTTCTGATTTTGCAAGCTTGCCGGAAAGCTGGGACTACTTGCGCAACACTTCCCTGCCGGTTTTTATTTACGGCATGGGGGATGGATGCTTGAAACTCCTGCGGGAATTTGCGCGGCGTGGGATTCCCGTTGCGGGGATTTTTGCAAGCGACGAATTTGTGCGCGGACATGATTTTGCCGGATACCGCGTACATCGGCTTTCAGAAATAGAATCTGCGTTGGACGGGGATTTTGTAATCGCCGTTGCCTTTGCCGCGGGCTATCCCGCACTGCGCGAAAAATTGGATGGCATTGCCGCCCGACACAAGCTGCTCTTTCCCGCAACGCCCGTGGTATATGAGGACGACTTCACAGTATTTGATCGGGCATACTTGCAAAAGAACTTTGATAGCGTGATTCGTCTAAATGAACTTCTTGCGGATGAACAGTCCAGATGCGTGCTGCAAAACGTCCTAGCGTTCCAAATGACAGGAGAGATTTCCTATCTGCGGGCGGTTTTCACCACACCGGAGGAGGCATACCACGACATAATCCAGCCTTCGCAAAATGAAATCTACGGGGATTTCGGCGCGTATACAGGCGACACGATTGCAGAATTTCTTCATTTTGCAGGGGGATACCGACAGATTCATGCAATGGAACCGAACGAGCGGAATTTTCGCAAACTAACAGCCGCATACGGGGACAGGCCGGCGATTTTCCTGCACCAAGCAGCTGCGTGGCAGGAAAACACCCTCCTGCATTTTTCGAAGGGCGGCGGCAGGCAGGCAAAAATAACGGCATCGGGCAAAACCGTTGCTGTTCCCGCAAAAAAGCCGGATGATTTACTCCCAAACGGCGCAACCTACCTGAAATATGATGTGGAAGGTGCGGAACGGCAGGCGCTTGCCGGCAGTGCGCGCACGATTGCCCGTTATGCGCCCAAACTTTGCGTTTCCCTTTATCACCGCACGGAAGATTTGCTGGAACTGCCCTTGCTCATCCACAACATGAATCCTTCCTACCGGCTGTATTTGCGGCAATATCCGTATTATCCTGCGTGGGATTTAAACCTCTTTGCCATTCGATAAACACAAAAGCGCACCTGTAATACAGATGCGCTTTATTTTTTCATAAAGTCCGTGATCAAACGATTCTCTCTGCCTGCCGTTTGCAAAATTTCTGCAAAACTGACGATACACTGGATAACACTCCATGATCAAATCGTTTTGACTAACGCCCGTCGGATACAACCTTCGCTCTTTGGCGTTCGTTCTTTCCAACACGTCCACACGGTACCTGACTGACTCAGGCCAAACTTAAGTTTCCGGCGGACTCACTCCTATCTATCCAATATTCGTTAACCTTGTGCGCTGGATTTTCATCGGCAACACTCCTGAAACTTATTTATCAAACGCCGGCTATACATTCCGGCAATTTCCATGCATTTTATGCCACTGGACTCAAGCCTTTCATAAGATTTGGGTTTGCTCTTCTTTCCGGTCGTATTCCTCAATCTCTCTCGCAAGATACCAAAAAACCAAACCGTTCACGCACCGGAAATCGTTACATTTCCATCGGGCTCACCTTTCTCAAGAAAATTTTATCCGAAATAAAAACCTAAATTCTGCATGGGACTCTCTCCTTACTGTTTTTTATTCAGAAACATGATAAAACCTTTCATAAGAATTCCTCATTTCTTTCTGAACCAATTCAGATCTTTTCAAGAGCAGCTGTTCTTCGGAGAACTTTACAAAAGCCGCTCCTTTGGAGTATCCTTCACTTGGAAAAACAGATTGCTGAAGTTGCCTCGTGCGCTTCTCGCATAAATTCCACATTTCGGCTTAAGTGCCTTGCTTGGTCACCGGGTTCCATCGAACCGCGCCTGACATCTTTTTTATGAATTCACGCGAGCCTCGCGGATACTCTGCTGTGATGATTCAATCGTGTCCATGGGACTCGCCTCCTTTACTTAAATTTGAGTTTCTCGGTTCCTTCGCGTTCGGGTTCAGACTTCTCGACAATTTGATCGCTTTGGATTTTTTCCGATACACTCGATGCTTTTGAGTACTGGGGAAATGCCATTCCTTCTGCGGGGAGACCTCCCGCTGATCTTCTGTTGCTTTTCCTTTTCCTTGACTATACTATACCACGGATTTTGTGCAATGTCAATAGTTTTCACGCAGTTTTCATGAAATAAATTATTTAATATTACTTTTACTCAAAGTGCTTGACAATCCGGAATCGTTTGTTGTATAATAAAGGTGTTGCGGTGCTGAAAACAGCTTGTTTTTCGCAAAAAAACCGCACATTTGTAACAGATCCCAAGCATTTTTCTCTATCAGAATCTGCGCAACGACGCTGAGCTGATGCGGCATCGGGCATTTGCGGCTGCCCTTGCCGTCATTTTTATAAGCAGGGTTTTTGTTTATCCGGAAAAGCCGGAGAATATAGGAAAGAGGAGATACCATGGCTGAGGAAATGGATTACACACCGGATTTATACACGCTGGTGGATGAAGACGGCGAGGAAAAAACTTTTGAAATGCTGGACGTATTAGAAGTAGATGACGAACGCTATTTTGCACTGACCGCTTACAATGAAGACCCGGAGGCAGCGCTCAATGATGACGGGGAAGTGATTATTCTCAAGTCCGTATATGAGGGAGATGAGGAAATCATGGTCTCCATTGACAATGAAGAAGAATATGACAAGATCGGCAGAATGTTTATGAAACGATTGGAAGAGCTCTATGATTTTGAGACCGAAGACAGTTGCTCTTGCGGCGAATGTGACTGCGATCACGAATAATCACTGACGAAAACGGAAAATACACCCCGGATTCGTTTTTTCAAAACTGCCGCGGATTCCCTGTTGTATTTTAATAAAAAACGTGCTATACTATAAGCACAAACAAAACCTTCTGCCTTGTACGAGCAAGCACAGCTTTTATATAATCCAACACATATATAAAAGGGAACTGGGCTCTGTGCGGGGATTGCAGACCTCCCGCCCGTCCCGCAATAGCCGGACGGTCTACGGACGAAGGGAGCGTGAGACGCACAGGCTGGCACCCACCTGCTTTTGGCGGGTTTTATATCCTGTGCGACGGCAGGGCGGAGCTTTTTGAACACAACAAAGCACATCGGATTTTTGTCCGGTGTGCTTTTTTATCGAATCAAACCTTACAATTTTACATAGCCGCCCGCATATTCAAAGCTTAAAAACCTTGTACCTTTATAGGTCAGTCTGCCCTCAGCTTCTTCCGGCAGTGCGTTGTAAATCCGGTGGCTAACACGCAGCACCACATTCTCCTCCGTGCTGAGAATGCGAAAATGTGCCAAATATGCCGTTTCCGCCATCACAGTACCGTCTTTATCCGTAAAAGTATTGGTATTGCTTTCTTTAAAATACAGACAGACCTCCTCCGTTGCCGTGGGAACTGCCATATTTTGTATAAATACATTAATGCCGTGAAACACGAAATATATCAAAACAGCTGCCAGTACAGCCACTAAAAGTTCCAAATGTGCATCCTCCCGAATCCATTTCTGCATACCGGTTATAGGACGGTAATCCTCTTACTTAAATGATGTTTTCGAGCTGCGCGAGCGTGCTTTTATCAAACACAAGATCCTGCGCTTTCATGTTTTCTTCCAGCTGCCAAAGCTTCGTTACCGCAAACACACTCGTAATCGGAAACGGCTGGCTGGATAAGTACCCAAGCGTAATCATCGCCGGTGTGTAGCCGGTTTTTTGGCTCATTTCCTTTACGCGGGCAAGCCTTGCCAAATTGGCGGCGCTCACGAACTGTCCCTCGATCAAATGGCTGACGGATTCTCCCTTGGCAAGCTTAGAGAAAAAGCCCTTTGCCTGTGGGGAAAACGCCATCACTGGGAACTGATGCTTCTGGTACCAGACGAATTCTTTTAAATCCATCACGACAATCGTATCGTCCCCAAAGGTATCCCGGCTTGCGTGCGCAAGACTATAATAGATTTGGCTGATCCGGAACGGCTCCAGCCCGTTTGCCGCCGCATAACGATTGGCCGCCTCAATGCGTTCGGTTTTCCAGTTGGATGCGCCCAAAAAGCGCACCTTGCCGGATTTTACAAAGCCATCCAGTACCGGCATGAT
>DBRO01000124.1:11872-12953 GCA_002306005.1 Ruminococcus sp. UBA1366
GAAAGCCGTGCCGCCGGCGGTTCAGTATCCTCCTCGCGCCGGGGTGCTGATTGTCCGCCCTTGGTGACCAGCACAATATCCTGCCGGTTGCCACGCGCCTCCATCCATTTTCCGATCACGGTTTCGCTTGCGTCCGCCCCGTTTTCCACCCAGTTGCAATAATTCCGTGCCGTGTCAATGCACGTACCGCCAGCTGCGGTAAACTGATCTAAAAATTCAAAATACACCGCATCGCAATCCTTCCGGTCAAAGGTCGCTGTTCCCAGCGCCAACACCGGCATCCGAAGTGCGTTGTGTCCGTTGTTCAATTCATAATAGCGCATCTGTCTTCCTCCTGTTGCAAGCCAACTACGGAAACATTCCCCGCAGCTTCCCATTTATAACACTCTATTTCTTCTCTGTGTTTTTATCATAACACATCTGCGGGATTTTTTCCACAGAAATTTTGTGAATTTCTAAATTTTCAGACGGGAATACAAAAATGTAAGGAAAAAGGCTTGACAGGACAGAAAAAATGCATTATAATATCTATTTGTAAAGTGCTTTTGCTTTACAAAGTTTCTCTGGTACTGTTGAAGGAGGCTCCGCACGATGAAAAAGGATTTGAGAATTTCCGTTCTTGCTGATATTTATGGTGATCTGCTGACAGACAAGCAAAAGGATGCCCTGGAACTGTACTACAATCAGGATTTCTCCCTTGCGGAAATTGCGGAGGATTTGGAGATTTCACGCCAGGGCGTGCGTGACAGTGTAAAACGCGGGGAAGAAACCCTGCTGGATCTGGAGAGCAAGCTCGGCGTAGAACAGCGTATGCACGACTATGACGCAATTTTAGAGAAATTGAAAGCCATGACGGAAGATATCATCCACGAATGTAAATCCGTCAGCTATTCCCGCGGGATTTCCGCAAAGGCAGAACGCCTTCTTGTGGAAATTGAAAACAGCAGAGATTTGTTTGAATAAACACAGAACAATACAACCGGAGGGATTCTATGGCGTTTGAAGGGTTATCAGATAAGCTCGGCGGCGTGTTCAAGCGGCTGAAATCACACGGAAAGCTTAGCGAATCCGACGTAAAGGC
>DBRO01000124.1:12969-13316 GCA_002306005.1 Ruminococcus sp. UBA1366
AGCATTGGCGAGGACGTTTTAAAAAGCCTTACCCCCGCTCAGCAAGTGATTAAAATCGTCAATGAAGAACTTGTAGCACTCATGGGCGAGGCAAACGCGAAGATTAATTTCCCGAACAAGCCGCCCTGCGTGGTAATGATGTGCGGCTTGCAAGGAAGTGGTAAAACCACCCATTCGGCGAAGCTGGCAAAGCTATTTAAGGCACAGGGGAAGCGTCCGTTGCTGGTTGCCTGCGATATTTACCGTCCTGCCGCGATTGAACAGCTCAAAATCGTCGGCGCAAAAGCGGAGGTTCCCGTGTTTGAAATGGGGCAGACCGACCCGCGTAAAATTGCCAAAGCGGCGGT
>DBRO01000124.1:13452-14793 GCA_002306005.1 Ruminococcus sp. UBA1366
CCGATTAAATTTGTGGGTATGGGCGAAAAGCTGGACGAATTTGAAGTCTTTCATCCGGAACGCATGGCATCGCGGATTCTCGGCATGGGCGATGTGCTGACGCTGATTGAAAAAGCCAGCACTACGATTGATGAAAAAGAAGCAGAGCGCCTTGCAAAAAAAGTCAAGAACAATGGCTTTGATATGAACGATTTGCTCGATCAAATGCGGCAAATTAAAAAAATGGGTTCGTTGAAAAGCATTATAGGGATGCTCCCCGGTGTGGGCAGCCAGATCAAAGATTTGGACAGCGATGCCGGCGAAAAACAAATGAAACTCACCGAAGCGGTGATTTTATCCATGACAAAAAAAGAGCGCGAAAAGCCTTCGCTGATTGACGCAAAGCGCAAGCGCCGGATTGCCGCCGGAAGCGGCACAAAAGTCGAAGACGTGAACCGCCTGCTCAAACAGTTCGACCAAATGCAGAAAATGATGAAGCAGATGGGCGTAACCGGAAACGGCAGTGCCAAACGCAGCAAAATGGCAATGCTCCGCGGTTTGAACAAAAACGGATTTGGCGGAGGCGGATTCCCCGGTATGTAAATCGCTATTCCTGCGGGCTTTGCCCGATTTTAAAATATGAATAGAATTCCCCTTACGGAGGTGAAACAAATGGCAGTAAAAATTAGACTGAGAAGAATGGGTGCAAAAAAGGCTCCTTTCTACCGCATTGTCGTTGCGGATTCCAGATATCCCAGAGATGGTCGCTTTATTGAGGAGATCGGTTATTACGATCCCACCAAGCAGCCCAATCTTGTGAAGGTGGATGCGGATAAGGTAAAGGCATGGATCGCGAACGGCGCACAGCCGACAGATTCGGTCAAGGACATCCTGAAAAAGAACGGCGTTCTTTAATTCGGGAACACAACAGGAAAGAGCGCTGAAAGGGTGGTCTTAGCTATGAAAGAATTGCTCCAAGCAATTGTAACAGAACTCGTGGACGACAAAGACGCAATCAGCATTACCGTAGACGAGCCGAATGAGGAAGGCATTGTCGTATACCATCTTCATGTTGCTCCGGACGATATGGGTCGCGTCATCGGCAAGCAGGGCCGAATTGCAAAAGCAATCCGCACCGTGATGCGCGCGGGAGCTTCCCGCATCAATCAAAAAATTATGGTGGAAATCGACTAGCTTCCTTGTTTTCACCGCGCAAAACCGTTTTCCGTTTGTGGGAAAGCGGTTTTTTTCTTTGCATAAAAATCGTCCGAATCGCGAACATTACTGATAGCAATCAGATTTCGCAGTAAGGACGATTTTGTTTATGAAAGAAAAATTGCAGGCGCTGATCAAGCGTCACCA
>DBRO01000124.1:14799-15820 GCA_002306005.1 Ruminococcus sp. UBA1366
GGCGTGCTTGCCGTTCCCCTGCTGGAATTTGACGGTACCCAAACCCGCAAGGCACACGCTTCCTCCATCGGCATAACCCTGCCGCTGAGTGTCATCAGCGCGGGCGTGTACTGGTACAAGGGCAGTTTTGCACTAAAAGATGCCTATCCCTATTTGTTGCCGGGACTTGCCGGCGCGGTACTGGGCGCGCTTTGTCTGAAAAAAATCTCGAGTATCTGGCTGGAACGCGCCTTCGCACTGGTTATGATTGCGTTCGGTGTCCGGCTGTTGGTGAAGTGAGCTGGGTTGCCGGCGCCGTTGCGGCGTTTCTCACGGGCATCCTCGCCTCTCTTGGGCTGGGCGGCGGCATGGTGCTGATAATCTATCTTACCTTATTTGCCTCCATGGCACAGCTCCAAGCACAGGGGATCAACCTGATTTTTTTCCTGCCCATCGCCGCACTGGCATTAATTCTCCACACCAAAAACAAGCTGGTAGAATGGAAAAAAATCCTTCCTGCCATCCTCACCGGTTCGGTGGCAGTGTCATTTTCCAGCCTGTGTGCGAATCGGATTGGTTCTGATTGGCTGCAAAAAGCCTTTGCCGTGTTTTTAATTCTAGCTGGTGCATATGCACTGGTGCAGTCCTTTCGCAAAAAATCCCCCGCGCAGGAAAATCAAGAGCCAAAGTAGCGGTCTATCAAACTGCTTGCCAGCATCAGCACCACGCCCAGTGCGGGGATTCCCCACCAAAGGACCGTCAATGCGGTTTCGCGCAAAAGCAAAGTTGGCAGTAAAAACGCCAGCAAAGCAAGGCACAAGCCAACATAGAAAAGCACCGCTACGCTTTTTTTCAAGATAGAAAAACTAAATTTTGTGATTGCCAAAAAGACCAGCGGTGCGGCAATCAGAATAAGACCAAAGCTTAGGATTTCCCCAAAAGTAACGTTTAGGCGCATTGCTGCATGAAAACCGTTGTCCTTGATTTCCGGAATGATTGCAAACACAGCATAAATCAGACAAAGCACCCCAAAGCTGTTCAT
>DBRO01000124.1:15941-20201 GCA_002306005.1 Ruminococcus sp. UBA1366
TTATTTTCTTTTAGCATTTTTTTCGTTTTTGCATTCATAAATCTTCCCCTTGTTGTTTTTGTTGTACCGCACACGCGGAAAATAATTGTTGAACTGCGCCGGACAGTGCATCAAAACTCTCCTGAAACTGCGTAAACTCCTGCTGTCCTGCCGGTGTCAATGCATAATACTTTCGCTTTGGTCCCTGTGCGGATTCCAAATACCGCGCCGTGACCAATTTGTTTTTCTCCAGCCGCAACAGCAATGGATAAATCGTTCCTTCTGTGATATTTCCCAACCCATACTGTGCAAGCGTTTGCGAAATTTCGTACCCATACGTTTCCCGCAGGCTGATCACCCCAAGTACACAGCCTTCCAGTATGCCTTTTAGCATTTGTGAAGGAATCATCCGCGCTCCTCCTTTTTGAATACCTTGCATTACAAGTTACCTGATAAGTATATTGTAATACAAGATAGTGCGTTTGTCAACCCCAAAAATAAAAAACAGCCCGAAATGATTTCGGACTGTTTTGGATTCTTACGATATGCCTAAGAAATCGAAGAAGTTCTTCTCCGGCATGGTGGGCGTTGTTGTTTTATACTCGTCCTCATCGGGAAGTTTATACTGAATCTTATTATCCGCCGTCCACTGCACATACGGCAGCGTAACAGCATCCCCGCGGCCTTTATAATATTTAATCGTTCTTTGAATGCCCTTTTGTTCCAGCGTAAAGAATTTAAACACCTTATCCTGATTATAGGGAACCACAATGATTTTCACCATGCCGTCGTTATTATCCTTCACGTCCGCGACATAGAACTTCATTGTACCATCCGGTGACACCGCCTTTGCATCGGAATAATTCTCCTCTACGAAATCCATATCGTACATACTATATACGGCGTTGTCCGGACTCAGTGAGGCATCCAGCACGGTTTCTACCGAAGTCCCCCCCATCAGATAATTGAGTACCAACAACGCCATCAATCCCAGTACATACAGCAGCAGATAGAGCGTTCCCAGCACGACTTTCGCAGTTTCGTGCAGCTTGCTGACAAAGAAAACTGTGATTGCCACCAAAAACGGCGGAATAATGAGTACCCATTCCCCCATATTGAATAACACGAGGAAAAATACCAGCGGCAGCAGAATCACAGAATTGATTTTCGTCAGCACTGTGCTGCGTGTCAGGATAAAGGTCAGCAAAAAAATAGCATTGGCGATCACGAACACTGCCAGAAACGCCTTAGTTTGGCCGTTATTAATCACAAAATGATATAGAAACGTCGCATAGGTTAAAAACGCAATAATAGCAACATAAATTAAGTTAAAAACCGAGATTGCCCGTTTGACCCATACATTGTTCAGAATTTCTCTCATGTGTGCAGTTCCTTTCTGTTGCTTCATTGCAAAGAAAAAATGTATACGCACGGTGCCAAGCAGCATTACCGTACCTATACATTGTATACGAATTCCATACAAAAATCAAGTCTTTTGGTGGAATCCAGCTGGAAAATCTATATTGAAACTTTTCTGTTACCGAATAATAACCTCTTCGCCACCGCTCAACCCGCTGGTAATCTCCATTTTATCGTCATTTTCAATGCCTGTTTCCACGTCCGTTTCCACCTTTACGCCATCCACCAACACATACACAAATTTTCGTTCAGAAACTTCCTTCACGGCTTCCACCGGTACCGTCACAACATTTTTCTTTTCATAAACATTAAAAACAACATCTATCGTGCCAAAATCCACAAATCCATCGGTTTCCTCCGGCTCAATCACATACATCCAACCGGAATAATCCGCACCGGCATCCCGATAAATAATATCCGTCACTTTCCCCTTGGTATCGACAATTTCGCCCTGTGTAATCGAGACAGAACTGCCGAAATTCACATTATTCAGTGCATCCCCGTACACATACGCACAAAGTTCTTTTTGGGAACGATCCACCATGGTCCCAAAAACCGTTCCGCGGGAAACGTCCATTCGCTCCGCAATATCCGGATTTATGCCATCAAAAGAGGTAATTTCAATATTGCCGTCTGAGGGTGCAATGACTTCATAACGGGCAATGTCTGCCTGTAATTTTTCATATTCCGCATTGGCAATCTGCAAATCAATCTCTGCAAATTCCAGTTCTGAACCGCTTGTGCCCGCATTGACCAACGTATCATAGGTTTTCTGCGCCGCATCCAGCCGAATTTTGGATTCCTCCAATTCTTTTTGGATCTCATCCGTATTCAACCGGCAAAGCACATCGCCTTTTTTTACCTCCTGATTGTCGGCAACAAGGATTTCCTCCACAACACCATCCTGCGAAAACGTAATCGTCTGTTGATACGGGTAATCGAAACTCGCTTCCACATGATAGGTTTCCGAAATGTCTTCGATGGCTGCCTCCGCCAAATCATAGGTTTCTTCTTCTGTATCCAAAATCGGGATGCTGATTTCCTTGGTTTCGTCCTTTTCGCTGCAAGCTGCAAACGTGGTTGCTGCCAGCACTGCGGCTACCAAAAGCGCAAGCCTTTTCATCAGGAAATCCTCCTCTTTCACGCAAACCGCATAAAAAACCAACGTTTTCATGCGGAAAATCTGTTCATTGATGATAATAGTGTAGCATTTCTGATATCAATTTTCAACCGCTTTCCGGTGAACATTCTATGATTGTGGCTTTTCCACATGAACTCGAATGCTTTTTTGTGGAATACTACAACGCCTCCACTGCTTCCAAACAGCGCGAAATTACGGCATTGGAAACCAAAAAACCTCGCTCCGTCAACGCAAAGCCCTCAGGAAAACCGCGCACCAATCCGGCTGTTTCAAACTTCCGTGCCAACTTTTTTAAGTTGCCGGCATCCAGTCCCAACTGCTGCAATTCAGTAAAGCAAATTCCCTTGTCAAGCCGCAGGCCCAGCAAAAGATACTCCTGCGCGGAGTTCACCTGTGTTTCCAGCACGATTTTCTCCTGTTGTTCACGCTGCAAAAACACCGACAAGTCCTTGGGTGCCGCAAACCGGCAGCCATCCACAAAGGAATGCGCACCCGGTCCGATGCCGTAATATTCCCCGCACTGCCAGTATTTCAGATTATGCCGGCTTTCCTCACCCGGTACGGCATAGTTAGAAATCTCATAATGCCGCAGTCCCTGCCTGCACATAAAATCACAAAGCACCTCATACAGAGTTGCTTGCCCGTCCTCATCCTGCGAAACAGTGGAAAATTCCCGCGTGGAAAATGGCGTTGTGGGTTCGATTTTCAGTAAATACGCGGAAAGATGCTTTGCGCCCAGTTTAAGCAATCGCTCAGCGGTGTAAAGCAAATCTGCTTGCCGCTGTCCGGCAAGTCCAATCATCATATCGCACGATACCCGCGCTCCGGTACGGACGGCTTCCCGCACGGTTTGTTCCGCCTCTGCCGCATCATGCAGCCGCCCCAGCAGGGAAAGTTCCTTTGGTATCAGGCTTTGCACACCCACAGAAAACCGATTTACCCCCGCGGCACAATAATCTGCCAACTCCCTATGCGCGGCGGGATTGACCTCCAGCGTCACTTCCGGATCTGTCAAGGTAAAAGCCTTGCCGGTCTCCGCCAAGATATCTTTCACTTGTTCCGGGCAAAGCAGGGAGGGCGTTCCCCCGCCAAAATACACCGTGTCGATCAGTTCGCCCGTGCCCACAGCGTGCAGGTTGCGAACCACCGCCCGCACGTATTCCTCTGTGGCTTGCTTTGCGTATGCCACGGAATAAAAATCACAGTACGGGCATTTCCGTAAACAAAAAGGCACATGAAAATACAGCCCGCGCGGCATTTCCGTGCGGGGCTGCTTTGATTTCGATTTTTTACTTTGATTCTTCATGGCTCTGCTCCGCAGGTGCATCCTCATCAAATGCGTGGTCGATGAACCGTCCCGCATCCTCCGCATTGTGCCGGGCTTTTTCTAAGAATCGTACCCACCCAATTTTCGCGCCTGCCACAACCAAAGTCATCAGCAGCATCACGCCGGTTTTCAGTAAAAACGCGCCGATCTCCGCAGTGGTCAAATAAAAATATTGGCTGTGATCGTTTAAAAACCCCACGGTAAACTGATGCAGCGGAAAGAAAACTAGAAATCCGAACATACTGCAAAAAATTAAAAACGTTGTGATCCCAAGCAGCATGGATTTTGCATGCAAGCTTCCAAACTTTACACCCGCAAACACAACCAAGCAAGCCGTCAGAATCAATCCGGCGGTATGCGCGATGTTTGCATACACCTCAAAGCTCAGCGGAAT
>DBRO01000118.1:0-1444 GCA_002306005.1 Ruminococcus sp. UBA1366
GCCACCAGTCCGTAACGGGAAACCCGTCCGTATGTGGGTTTTATGCCTGTTACGCCGCAAAAGCTGGACGGCTGTCGAATCGAACCGCCCGTATCCGAGCCAATTGCCGCGGCACAAAGTCCCGCAGCAACCGCCGCCGCACTGCCGCCGGAAGATCCGCCCGGCACCCGTTCGATATCATACGGATTTTTTGTTTTCGCAAACGCAGAGGTCTGCGTAGAACCGCCCATGGCAAACTCATCCAGCGCAGTTTTGCCCGTCATCACGATACCGGCATCCTCCAGCTTGTCCATCACGGTTGCGTTATACGGTGGGATGAAATTCTCCAGCATTTGTGAAGCACAGGTGGTTTTTACGCCTTCCGTGCAGATATTATCTTTTATTGCAAGCGGAATTCCGCAAAGTGCACCGGCTTGTCCGGCATTGATTTTCTCCTGCGCCTGCGCCGCCTGCCGCATGGCTTGTTCCTTTGTAACAGAAATATAGCTTTGGACTTTTTCATCCAGTTGCGCAATTCGCGCAAAATATTCCTCCGCCAGCTCCGGTGCGGAAATTTTCTTTTCCGCCAATGCTTGGCGCAAATCCTTAATGTTCGTTGCTGTTAAATCCATGAAAAGCCGTCCTTTCTATTCTACAACCTTGGGTACAACATAACAGTTGTTCGAATTGACCGCGTTCATCAGCGCTTTGGCGGTTGCCATGGATGGCTCCGCGATGTCCTGACGCAAATCCGGCAGAAAGACATTCTGATTATCCAAAAGCGGATTGTATTCAATATCAATTTCTTTAATCGTATCCATCAGGTCGATGATGGATGTCATTTCTCCTGCGGTTTTTTCCAGCTTTTCGTCTGTGAAATTCAGTTTTCCCAGCTCGGCGAGATATTTCACCATTTCCAAATCCAAAGCGATTCAGTCCTTTCGTGTTCATCTTGCTTGATTTCGAGTTTCTTCGCCATTAACTAAATTATTATTATACAACAAATCCCTATAATATGCAAGTGCTTTTTCGGATTTTCCGGCAACGGCGAAGTTCAGAAAGAAACGCAGTGAGTTTCATATATTAATATTTATACAAAACCGCCCCGCGCCCTTTGGTTTTTGTTTAAACTATGAAGTTTCCTGTTTGTTTGTCCGAATTTTTTAGTAAACTTTTCTCGTATTACTTGCAAGCTGTGTAAATTTGAGGTATAGTTTGAGTAGATTCCGCGTAAAGGAGGACAGCACCCATCCATGGCTTATGAAAACACCTTCCGGCGCACAGAGAAAAAATTTATACTTTCTCCCATGCAGGCCGAACGAATTTTATCCGGCATTTCCCCCTACATGGCGCCCGATCAATACGGCCGGCACACCATCTGCAATCTCTACTGCGACACCCCGGATTTTTATGTCATTCAAAATTCGCTGGAAAAGCCGGTTTACAAAGAAAAGCTCCGCCTGCG
>DBRO01000118.1:1516-9153 GCA_002306005.1 Ruminococcus sp. UBA1366
GGTTGCCCCGCGCATTTGCATTTGTTACGACCGCAACGCCTATTTTGGCAAGAAAAATGCGGAGTTCCGCGTGACGTTTGACTGTAATATCCGGAGCCGGCTGGATGGACTGGATTTGCGGCAGGGGGACGGCGGCGACTTGTTATTCGCAAACGATGCCCGCGTGATGGAAGTCAAATGCGCCGATGCGTTTCCGCTTTGGTTTGTGCATTTGCTCACCGAACTGCACGTGTACCCGCAGTCGTTCTCCAAATATGGGGAGATTTACAANNTACATATAGGAGTACAAAGTCATGTTTAAAAATTTTATTGAAACCACTGGCGGCTTTACCAGCGTCAGCGGCACCATGCTGTGCATTGGCGCGGCAATTCTCATCGGAATATTCATTTCCGCGGTGTATTTACTCAGCGGAAAGCGTTCCCGTTCCATGGCGCTGACGCTTGCGATTCTTCCGGTTCTGGTTCATCTGGTCATTGTCATGGTCAACGGCAACATTGGTGCGGGTGTGGCGGTCATGGGCGCGTTCAACCTTGTGCGGTTCCGCTCTATTCCGGGCAAATCCATCGATATTTCCTATATCTTTTTTGCTATGGCGGCAGGGCTTACCGTTGGCATGGGTTATATTTATTTTGCCTTTGCGTTTACAGGCATCGTCGGGGTACTGCTCTTTGCGGGCGAAAAGCTTGTCAACCGGCTTGCACCCAATGCCGGAAAAAGCGCGGAAAAACAGCTCAAAGTCACCCTGCCGGAGGACATGGATTACTCCTCCTGCTTTGATGATATTTTTGAAAAATACACAGCTTCCTGCGAACTGGAACGCGTGAAAACCACGAATATGGGCATGCTTTTTGAACTAATTTACCGGATTCGTTTAAAATCAGGTGCATCCGAAAAGCAAATGCTGGATGAAATCCGCACTCGCAACGGCAATTTGCAAATTATCTGCGGCAAACTGCCCGCCGAAATGGAAATGCTGTAACCCAACAGAAAGAAGGAATTCTAATGAACCGATATGTTCGTATCCTTGTGCGTTCCGTGGCGGGGATTACCGCGGTTTGCATGGCACTGACTGCCTGCTCGGACAGCACGCCGAAAACCAGCAGTACTGCGGAGGATTCCTCCTCCGGTACTGTTTCGACACGAAACAATGCGATTGTGGAATTTTCCAAGGACGGCGGCGTGTATGCCGATGCGTTTTCACTGGAAATCAAGGCTTCCGAGGGCGGTACGATTTTCTACACCACGGACGGCAGCGATCCCCTCAACAGCAGTACCCGTCAAGAATATGCTGCTGCAATTGAAATTACAGACCGCAGTGGAGATGCAAATGTGATTTCCGCAACCGACCCGGGGCTTTTTGATGCGGCACATGATAAAGTCAATGCGGACCAGAACGGCTTTACCACCACCTCCGTTGCGCCGGACGATTCCGCAGTGGACAAATGCACGGTGGTGCGGGCGGTTCTCCAAACCGATGCGGGTACTTATTCCGTCACGCAAAGCCAGACGTATTTTGTCGGCGACATGGCAGGGCATATCCCAGGCATTGCGGAAAGCTGTGCGGCAATGGGAACCGACCTTGCGGTGATTTCCATTACCATGGACGCGAATGATTTGTTTGATGCCGAAACCGGTATTTATGTAAAGGGCAATACCTACACGGCAGATTTACTCAAATACGTACAGTCCGGTGAATACTTAGAGTCAGAAACCTCCCGCCAGCTGGATGCCAACTACAAACAGCGCGGNNCTTTCCGTCATCAATCAAGATTGCGGCATTCGGATTCAGGGCAACTATTCGCGTTCCGATTTGCAAAAGGGCTTCCGGCTGTATGCGCGGAGCGATTACGGCGACAACAACTTCCGCTATGCGGTGTTTGGAGAGAATTTCACCAACGATGCGGGCGAAACCATGGATAAATTCAAGGTTTTAACCCTGCGTGCCGGCGGAAACTGCGCGTTCACCACAAAATACAGCGACACCTACTGGCAGTCGCTGATTGGCGAATTAGACTGCGAAACACAGCAGTCCCGTCCGGCTGTGGTGTATTTAAACGGCGAATACTGGGGCGTTTATATTTTGCAGGAAGACTACACGGACGATTATTTTGAAGATACCCACGGCGTGAACAAGGACGATGTTGTGGTTTATAAAGGCGATGCGGAAACCTACGATATTGGCTACAAGCTGGACGAGGGAACGATTCCCGAAGGGGAGAGCGAGGACTACTATTATCAGGATTTGTTGAAGTTTTTCAACACGCATACCAGTCTGGAATCAGACGAATCCTATGCGGAATTTGCCGAACTGGTGGATGTGCAGTCCGCGATGGATTATTTTGCCGTCGAAATCTGGATCAATAACAAGTGGGACTGGCCCGGCAAAAACTGGTCGATGTGGCGAACCATCAACGTGGACGAAAGCAATGAATACGCGGACGGCAAGTGGCGATTCTGTTTTTATGATGTGGAATTCGGCGGTGTAAGCGGTTCGCAGGATGCCTACACCAACACCATCAAGGAAGACAACTACAAGCCCGGCGGTCTGCTGGACAAAAGCACAAACAACCCNNGAGCGCATTCTTTCCCTTTCTGATACGGTATTTGAACGCGAATCTGCAACTGCGGCACTGGATACGATGAACAATTCCTATGTACCGTTGCTCGAACAGTTCTTTGCCCGTTATCCGGGTTCCGGTTCGGTCGCGGAAAGCGTTTCCGGCGGATATGCCAGCTATCAGTGCATCAAGGATTTCCTTGCCCGCCGTGCGGAAAATATACAAACCATGCTGGACTGGGCGGAAGATTACTACAAATAGTACAACAAAAACGGGAACGCAAAAGCGCTCCCGTTTTGTTTTTATTTAGTGTTGGAAAGTTTCCAGCGGAAGGTAGAGATTCTCTGTGCTTTGGTGTTATCATAGTTCCAGTTGGCAAGCAAGTTCGCGAAATCCACATAACGATAGTCCGTCTTGGCACGTTGCTTGCCAATCGGCAAGCTGATTCCCGTAATGCTTTTTTGAATAACCGCACCGATTCTGTGGTGCGCGCGCTCATAATCCACAATTTCCCTTGCGGTAGTCGGGCGCGTATCGCACACATTATAAATACCATCATATCGTCCGGAGGGCTTGGCAACGATACCATTGATAAAATCAATCATATTAAACAAACAACAGAAGGTAAATCCATATTCGCCATCCTTGATGACAAACGCAACATCTTCCTTAGGGTCATACACCCGGTCGCGGAGATTCTGCGTATAATCGGCGGTATAAATCGGTGCCACACGCGCAACAACCGGAATCATATCGGATTTTTTTGTTTCTTTAAAAAGCATTTTTTCCGAAAGCAATTTCATATCCACATAGTTGGAGGATCCTTTTTCCGGTGTGGTTTCGCGGATCGGCTCCCGACCTTTTACAACGCCGTAAACCTGCGTTGTGCTCAATAAAACAAATGCAGTAACGCCGGCATCCGAAGCGGCACTGTACAGATATTTATCCGCCAGCTTGCTATCCTTCATTTCTTCATCCGTAATAAACGATTCCAGATCGTTATCTACGGTGCAGGCAAGATGTACGACCGTATCAAACCGGTTCGCCGACAAAATCCCCGATATCGTATCCTTATCCGTAATTTCACACTGCACAAAGTTGTAGTTCGGATTCGTTCCGACAAACTCATTGCTTTGTTTGTCCACGCCGAATACCTTATGCCCTTTATGTAGCAAGCTTGACGTCAAATACATTGCCATCATGCCGCTTGCTCCTGTTATGAAAACAGATGCCATAAGTATCACCTCTTAAATTTCTTGCATATTTTTCCTTACCGGAATCCCCCTCGGACTCAACCTATTAAATTGTCGTAATTTAATTATACCACATTAATAAAATTTTGCAAAGGTTATTTTTTATTTCCCACAAAGTTTTCTTATATAAATAATTTTGCTTGCTTAAATTTGTGAAATGTGATAAAATAGAAGCGTTCCCACGAAGGAAAAGCTGTGTTATTGTGATATTTTTAACTTAATTTATCATGGATATTTGTGATTTTTACAGAAAATCTCCGTTGGTTGGTTTGCTAATTTCAGTAAATTACACGAATTTACGATCAACTGCTTGTTCTGATATGCTTCCAAAGCTGCGCATCCTACAATGAATTCCTCTCAAGGAGTGGTACTGTTTGCTTTACACCGACCTGTTTTTTGTTTTTCTTTTCTTACCCGTTGCCGTATTGGTTTCCTTTTTTGATAAAAGTCCGGAATACAAAAATTTCGCGCTGATTCTTGCCTCCCTGGTGTTTTTCACATGGGGACGGCCCATCTTGATTGCGCTGTTATTTGTCACCGTGATTTTTGACTGGCTGTTTGGACTTGCCGCCGAAAGAGCAAAGCATGCATCGGTGCGATTTTTAGCAGCGTTTGCGGATTTTGGCATGAATGCCGCGTTCTTTGTTGTTTTTGGCTGGAACGGCTTGTTTCACGCTGGCGAACTGTTTGGAAGATTTTCGTTTCTCTCGTTTTCGGACAAGCTGATTCCGATCGGCATAACGATTTATACCTTGCGTGGGTTTTCGTATGTATTTGACGTTTACGCCAAACGCATTCCTGCGGAAAAGAATTTTTTCTGCCTTTTGACGTATATGGTCAACCTCCCGCTGATGGTCATGGGCCCTGTGGTGCGTTATGGGGATCTATCCGCGCAAATTCGCCACAGGCAGTTCACCTCAGCGGATTTCAGCGCCGGACTAACACGGTTTATTCTCGGCTTGGGAAAGATTACGATTGTTGCCACGGCACTTGGCAGCTTAAAAGCCGCCGGGCTGGATACCGGCGAATCGACTGTTACTGGCGCATGGTTGGGATTTGCCGCGTTTATCGGACAATTCTACTACACCTACACCGGTTATACCGATTTAGCGCTCGGCATGGGCAAACTATTCGGCTTTACGTTGCCGGAAAACTTTGCGCCGATTACCGCCCGCAGTTACTTTACCGGTATGATTTCGTCCTTTAACACCAAGCTGGTGGATTTGGCACGGGATGTTCTGCTTGAAAACCGATTTGCCAAACAAAACAAGGCACTCCGCCTGTTGGCGTTGATTCCCCTATGCGCGTTTTTGGCGTTGTGGTATCAATTTTCCCGTCATATGCTGGTCGCGGCTGCCATTGCAGTGTTTTTCCTGATCAACGAGGCTCTTTGGCTAAAAAAATTCTTAGATGCCCGTCCTGCTTATATTTCCGGCATTTATTCCGTCGTGGCGGTAAGTATACTGTTTGCGGCAATTTGTTTTCCTGATTTTCATACTTTTACCGGTTGGTTTAGCAGCCTACTGAACATTGGCACAGATTATACGCTGAGTGTGGCAGTGAAATACACCTTCCTGTCCAATCTTTTGATCTATGTGTTGGCAGCTGTGTATGCCATTCTGCCGCTCCGGCGAAAAATAACGCAGTTGTTTCGGGCACTTGCCTTAAAGAACAATTCCTCCGCACTGACACTTCACGCTGTTTACACCGTTGCCTTGTGTGGAATTCTGCTCTACTACGCAGCCACCACATTGCTGGCGCTATAGCAAGAATGCCCACAGAAAGGAGTTTTTCTGATGACGGATGAAGATTTAAATTTCACTTTTGGAAACACCTCACACGGGGAGATCCCCCCCAAAGCACCCGATTTACCGGAAGAGGCTGCGCCTGAACCCGTTGTACCGGATCACACCCCGGAAACTTTGAAAATTCCGCCGGAGGACGAACCGGATGCTGCTGAACCGGTGATTTCTGCGATGTCGGAAAGCTTTTTGCACGCCCAGGAGAATTTTATCCGAATTGCTGCCGTTACGATTTTTGTAATTCTCATTAGTATCACACTGATCGTCATGCGCAGTGCCACCCAGCACAACAGTGCTGTCAATCTACTAAATTTCGAAACGGTTTCCACCGGACGATACACCGCCACCCTACAGGAAAATTTCTATAATGATATTCCCGGCAAGGGCATTGCCAAAAAACTGGATCACTTTTTTGAAAAACTGATTGGATTTTCCGGTGTAACACCGCCAAGCAACAATCAGAACAAGGACACTTCCGGATTAATCCCCACAGCAACAACCTCCGTCAGCACGGACAACACCGGCGAACAGACAACAACCACCAAAGAAAAGACCACAAAGAAAACCACGAAAAAGTCCGATGAAGAAAATTACGAAACGCTGAATGTGGAAACCGGCGCTGCTTACAGCGGCACGGCGACTTCTACCAAGGAGATAAAAACAACTTCCACGAAGAAATTTTCCCTGACAACGACGAAAAAGAAAGCAGAAAAAACCACAAAAACTACAACCACAACGGTCAAAACCAAAAAGACCGATAAGACAAAGGATACCACAGAACCCAACGAAACAACGCCGGAAACCACCGCACCGCCGGAGGAAACCACTACAAGCGAAACCGTTGCCGCTGTAACGGAAGTTCCTGCAGAATAGTCCCATGAAAACGATGAATCCATTTGCGTTTTCTGATACAAACAAACGTTATCACACTTATAACTACGCGCTGCGGCAGCGCTTTTCCGGAAAAATTTGCAAGATTTCGTTGAATCTCGGACTTTCCTGTCCCAATCGGGACGGCAAAATCGGCATTGGCGGCTGCACGTACTGTTCTGCGGCAAAGTCGGGCGATTTCGCGGGGGATCAACTGCTTTCCCTGCAGGAACAATTTGCGCAAATGCGCGCAGTGCTTTTCCGCAAGTGGAAACCTGCTGGATACATTCCCTACTTTCAAGCGGGAACGAACACCTATGCGCCGATAGAATTTCTACGTACGGCATTTTACGAGGTGCTTTCGTGGGAAAACTGCGTGGGACTGAGTATTGCAACCCGTGCGGATTGTATTTCGCCGGAAACAGAAATACTGCTTGCCGAACTGAATGAAAAAACCTACCTGACAGTGGAACTTGGGCTGCAGACGGTTCATGACAGCACTGCCACACGCATTCACCGCGGGCATACTTACGCGCAGTTTTTAGAAGCCTATCGCCGGCTGCAAGCACGCGGCATTGCCGTTTGTGTTCATATCATCAATGGTCTGCCGGGTGAGACCCATACCATGATGCTGCAAACCGTGCAGGAACTTGCTGTCCTTTCTCCCCATGCGATAAAAATTCATCTACTGCATATTCTGCAGGGCACACCCCTGGCGCAAGAATATGCACAGGGAGCGTTTTTTGCGATGACCTTGCAGGAATATGTCCGGATTGTTTGTGATCAGCTGGAACTTCTCCCTCCTGAAACTATTGTGGAACGTCTCACCGGGGACGGTGCATCACAGGATTTAATTGCCCCGCTTTGGAGCCAAAAAAAGAAAATCGTTATGAACGAAATCGACAAGGAACTTGTCCGCCGCGGCAGTTATCAAGGCAGTGCCAGAACCACATAGAAAACCCCATACGAGGCGGTGAACCGTCCGTATGGGGTATACTTTTATCTACTTAAATTGCCTGAAATTACTTCTTTTCTGCAATCGCTGCCTGTGCGGAACGATACTCAGGGAGGACATTTTGGACTACTGCACCATACCCCTCTAATCATTTAGAGTCTCCTCGAAAACTCTAAAAGACTAACAAACAAAGCATCT
>DBRO01000002.1:0-9297 GCA_002306005.1 Ruminococcus sp. UBA1366
CAGTTCGTATTCCAGCGTAAAATCCGTGAAAGTGAAATAGCTAATACTTAACACAAAAACGCCCCTGAAAAGCAGTTCTGCTTTTCAGGGGCGTTGCTTGTTTACACGATCATCATCGCATCGCCAAAGGAGAAAAATCTGTAACGCTCCTGCACTGCAATTTTGTAAGCATTCATCGTGCTTTCGTAGCCAAGGAAAGCTGATACCAGCATAATCAGCGTGCTTTCCGGCAGGTGAAAATTCGTAATCAGCCCATCTATTAACTTAAATCGATACCCCGGATAGATAAAAATATCTGTCGCACCCTCGCAGGCATGAATTTCCCCGTCCGGATAGCGCGCCGCGGCGGTTTCCAGCGTCCGGCAGGAGGTTGTTCCCACTGCAATAACACGCCCGCCGGCGGCTTTGGTTTCGTTAATCTTGCGGGCGGTTTCTTCCGAGAGAGAATAATGTTCGCTGTGCATTTTGTGCGCAGTAACCTGTTCTTCCTTTACCGGGCGGAACGTCCCCAGCCCCACGTGGAGCGTAACAAATGCCGTTTGAATCCCTTTTGTGCGAATTTCGTCCAGCAGCTCCGGCGTAAAATGCAGCCCCGCTGTGGGTGCCGCTGCCGAGCCGGTTTCGTGCGCGTAAACGGTCTGGTAGCGTTCCTTGTCCTCCAGCTTTTTTGTGATGTAGGGCGGCAAAGGCATCTGCCCGATTTCGTCAAGAACCGCAAAAAAATTTCCGCGGCAGGAGAACTCCACCACGCGGTTGCCGTCCGGCAGAACCTCCAGCACCTGCGCCTCCAGTTTTCCGCCGCCGAAGGTAAACCGCGTGCCGGGCTTTGCTTTCTTGCCCGGACGGCAAATGATTTCCCACACCAGCGGCGCTTTTTGTTCCAACAAAAGAAACTCAATGAACGTTCCGTTGGATGTTTTCTCGCCGTAAATCCGCGCCGGCAGAACGCGGGAATCGTTCATCACCAGCAAATCACCCTTTTGTAGGAAATCACATAAGTTATAAAAATGCGTGTGTTCGCAAATCCCAGTCGTGCGGTCAATTTTCAGCAGTCGTGAAGCACTGCGCGGCTCGATGGGCGTCTGTGCAATCAGCTCCTCGGGCAGGTCGTAGTAAAAGTCCGATTTTTTTAGGTTGTTTAAATCCAACATGGAGATCCTTTCCGTGCGTTTGTGTCGGCATTACGAAAAAACGCAAATGTGTGAAAAATTTTGAAAACCGGTTGACAGACGCTTTGAATTCTGTTATGATAAGTTTAATCAGATAGAGGTGCGGCAAAGATCAGTAGTTTTTTGCATCTGCGGAACCGTCCGTCAGTGAAACCGCCCGTTTTTGAAACAGCTTTGTTTCATGCGGAATACGAAAGGCAATGCCGCCGAAGGGCCGGAGAACAGGGCGTTCCGGTGCCTGGCTTTCAGCCAAACAGGCTGGGGGCTGTCATCATACAATGTGATGGAGTGCTATCGGCATAGCTTTTGATATGTCAACATTCCTTATTATATTGCATGATGAACTGGTTTTCAACCAGTTTTTTTAATGTTCACTCTTTTTTAAAGAAATATCAGTTTGCGGCGCAAATTTTTGCCGTAAACGCAAGAAAGGAATTTTTTCAATGAAGCAATACAATGTGGGAATCATCGGGGCAACGGGCATGGTTGGACAGCGCTTTGCGCTTTTGCTGGAAAACCATCCGTGGTTTACGGTCAAGTGTCTGGCGGCATCGCCGCGTTCTGCGGGGAAACCTTACGCTGAGGCGGTGGGTAACCGCTGGCTGATGAAAAAGCCCATTCCGGAAGCCATGAAGAACCTTGTGGTGCTGGACGCAACCGCCGATATCGCGAAAATCACTGCACAGGTAGATTTTGTGTTCTGCGCCGTGGATATGAAAAAGGACGAAATCCGCGCGTTGGAGGAAGCCTATGCCAAGGCAGAATGCCCGGTGGTGTCCAACAATTCCGCAAACCGCTTTACGCCGGATGTGCCGATGGTCATTCCGGAGGTGAATCCCGAGCATATTGAGATTATTAAGGCGCAAAAAGCGCGGCTGGGAACCAAGCGCGGCTTTGTCGCCGTGAAGTCTAACTGCTCCATCCAAAGCTATGTGCCGGCGCTTCATCCGCTGATGAAATTCGGCATAAAGAACGTGCTTGCCTGCACCTATCAGGCAATTTCCGGCGCGGGAAAAACCTTTGAGGTTTGGCCGGAAATGGTGGATAACCTCATTCCGTTTATCGGCGGNNNATGCCATCGTGCCGGTCAACAGCCCGAACATTACCACGCAGTGCCTGCGTGTACCCGTCAGCGACGGGCATACCGCGGCGGTGTTTGTTTCGTTTGAAAAAAAGCCCACACTTGAGGAAATCAAACAGTGCTGGTGCGATTTTGCCGGCGAACCGCAAAAATTAAATCTGCCGAGCGCACCCAAGCAGTTTTTGCATTATTTTGAGGAGGACAACCGTCCGCAAGCAAGGCTTGACCGCGAGTTGGAAGGCGGTATGGCGATTTCTTTGGGCAGACTGCGCGAGGATAAACAGTATGATTATAAATTCGTGTGCCTTTCGCACAACACCCTGCGCGGTGCCGCCGGCGGCGCTGTGCTGATGGCAGAACTGCTCGCTGCGAAAGGATATTTGGATTGAGAAAAAAGACGGAGCCGCAAAGCGCGGGAAAGGGGATTCCTGAAATGGAGGAACTCAAAAAAATTGTCCTGCTGATTGACTCGGATAACACACAGCACAGCAAGCTCAAGCCCGTGATTGACCGCATTTCCACCTATGGGCGGATTGTGGTGAAGAAAGCCTACGGTGACTGGAAGAACCCTCTGCTCAAAAACTGGGAACCTCTGCTGAAACGGTTGGCGATTAAAGCTGAGCAGCAGTTTGCCTATGTGGTGAAAAAAAACGCCACGGATATGGCAATGGTGATTGATGCTATGGATTTGCTCCATTCGGGAATGTATGATTCGTTTGCGCTGGTTTCCAGCGACAGCGATTTTACGCCGCTTGCCATTCGCCTGCGCGAATCGGGTGTTTACGTGTTCGGCGTGGGCGAACAAAAAACCGCGCAAAGCTTCCGTAATGCTTGCGACAACTTTATTTTTCTGGAATACCTGCCGGAGGACGACGGCTCAGACGATGACAACGCACCGCCTGCACCGGCAGTCAGCGTGAAGGAACAGAATGCTGCTGCGTGTACGCAGTCGGATATGTGCGGTAAAAACGGCATTGAAACCATTCACGAGCTGCTCCGGATTGCCTATGAGGAGTATCAGGACGATAACGGCTATGCGAATATCAGCGCGGCAGGTTCGTATTTAAAACGTGCCAAGCCGGATTTCAACATCAAATCCTATGGCTACTCCAAACTGCCGGAACTGCTTCGCGCATTCCCGCATAAATATAAAGTAATCGACTATAAAGGTTCCGGAACAGTGAAAATTGTGGCATATAAATGCCTGTAATGAATTTTGTCAGCCGAAAGGAAGGTTTTCTATGAAAAAGCCTGTGTTTACAGGTGCGGGCGTGGCAATCGTCACCCCGATGCACGAGGATGGTTCCATAAATTTTGATAAGCTGGGCGAGCTGATTGATTTTAATATCGATAACGGCACGGATGCGATTATTATCTGCGGCACTACGGGTGAAAGTTCCACCATGACGGACGAGGAACACGTGGAATGTATCCGGTATGCCGTGCAAAAAGCAGCGGGGCGTGTGCCGGTTATTGCCGGAACCGGCTCCAACCACACAGATTATGCGGTTGCGCTTTCAAAAGAAGCGGAAGCGCTGGGCGTGGATGCTTTGTTAAGCGTCACGCCGTATTACAATAAAACTTCTCAACGGGGGCTGGTTGCGCACTTTACGGCGATTGCCGATGCGGTGAAAATCCCCGTGATTCTGTATAATATTCCGTCCCGCACAGGTGTGAATATTTGCGTGGATACGATGGCGGAACTTGCAAAGCACCCGAATATTGTCGGCGTAAAAGAAGCAAGCGGCAATATTTCCGCGATTGCTGCCATTGCGGCAGCTTGCGGCGAAGATTTTGCCATTTACAGCGGCAACGATGACCAGATTGTCCCGATTATGGCGTTGGGCGGCAAGGGCGTGATTTCCGTGCTTTCCAACTGTATGCCGTTTGAAACCCACGAAATCTGTCAGCTTTGCCTGGAAAATCGCTACGATGAGGCGCGTACCAAGGCGTTTCGTCTGCATGATTTTACCAATTTGCTGTTTTGCGACGTGAATCCAATTCCGGTGAAGCAGGCAATGAATTTTATGGGATTTGATGTAGGTTCTACCCGTTTGCCGCTTGTGGATATGTGCGAACCGGCAAAGGAAAAACTCCTTGCCGAAATGCAAAGGCTGGGACTGGCAAAGTAAATTCCCGCGGAGGATTTCCGGGGAAATATAGAAAGGACGACCAAAATGACGGATTTTGCACTTTCGGGCTGCGGCGGAAAAATGGGCGGCGTGATTACTATGCTGGTCAGCGAACGCGAGGACTGCCGGATTGTCATTGGCATTGATAAAGGTCAGGCAACAAGCGAACGCCCCTACCGCGTGGTTTCTTCCCCTGTGCAGATGGAGAAAACGCCGGACGTGATTATTGATTTTTCTCATCCATCCGCGCTGGATGGACTGCTGGATTATTGTCTTACAACGGGGGTTCCGGTTGTGGTCGCGACTACCGGCTACACGGAAACGCAAATTCAGCAAATAAAAAAAGCGGCGGAACAGATTCCGGTGTTCTTTACTTATAATCTTTCGTTGGGCATTAATTTGCTGGCGGGACTTGCCCGCCGTGCGGTGGATGTGCTGGGCAGGCAGTTTGATATAGAAATCGTCGAAAAGCACCACAACAAAAAAGTGGATGCGCCCAGCGGCACGGCAATTTATCTGGCAAATGAGATAAACGATGAGGCGGGCGGGTGCTATAATTTCGTGTACGACCGCCATTCCGTGCGGCAAAAGCGCGGCGCAAACGAAATCGGACTTCATGCCGTGCGCGGCGGCACGATTGTGGGCGAGCATGAAATTATCTTCGCCGGACATGACGAGGTGATTACGCTTTCCCATTCTGCACTTTCCAAAGAGGTCTTTGCAGTGGGTGCCATCAATGCGGCGATTTTCCTTGCCAAGCAAAAACCGGGGCTTTACGACATGAAAAGCTTGATATAATATCCAAATCCGGGCTGTGAAAAGTCCGGACTTTTTTTATGCCGTACAAGGCATTTGTGCTTGCTATTTCGGGCAGATTGTTATATAATAGATAGGAATACAGATTGATAAACAAGAGAAAGAAAGGCTGTTTGTATGATGAAACCGCAGAAATTCTATGCCATGCTCAAGGATAAGAATGTCGCGTTTATCGGTACGGGCGTCAGCCATAACGAGTTGATTCGCCAGTTTTTACAAAAGGGAATCCGCGTGACGGTATGCGATAAAAAGGACGACGAGCATTTTGACCAGACACTGCTTGCGGAACTAACCGCCAAGGGTGCGGCATTTGCGCTGGGCGAAAATTACCTAACCGAAGCGGCAAAGTGCGATGTGATTTTCCGCACGCCGGGGATGTATTACAACCATCCGGAGCTTACCCGCGCAAGGCAGAACGGCGTTGCCGTCACGTCTGAAATGGAAGTGTTTTTTGATTTATGCCCGTGTAAAATATACGCGGTAACGGGTTCGGACGGCAAAACTACCACGACCACGCTCATCAGCGAAATGCTCAAAGCCGATGGCAGGCGCGTGCATATTGGGGGCAATATCGGCAAGGCGCTGCTGCCCATTGTGGAAACTATGTCGGAGAACGATGCCGCTGTGGTGGAGCTTTCCAGCTTTCAGCTGATTTCTATGCGGCGCTCGCCCGATACGGCAGTGATTACGAATATTTCGCCGAATCATTTGGACGTGCATGGTACGATGGAAGAATATATTGCCGCAAAATGCAATATTATTGACCACCAGAATGCGTTTTCACGCACGGTGTTCAACGCAGATTGTGAGGCAGTTATGAAGCTGGCACCCCGTGTGAGGGGTAGGCTCTATACGTTTTCACGCAGGGAAATGCCGCAGCGCGGCGCGTTTTTACGGGCAGACGGTATGCTTTGCTTTTGCGAAAACGGCGAAATTACAGAAATTTTGCATCGGGATTCCATCAAAATCCCCGGAATCCACAACGTGGAAAACTACCTTACGGCAATTTCCGCGCTGTGGGGCGAAGTGGAACCGGATGTATTCCGGAAGATTGCGCGGGAATTTGGCGGCGTGGAACACCGGATAGAGTTTGTCCGCGAGCTGGACGGCGTAAAGTGGTATAACAACGCAATCGCTACCAGCCCGACACGCGTGATTGCCTGCTTGAATTCTTTTGCGCAAAAGCAGATTATGATTGCCGGCGGGTATGATAAGAAAATTCCGTTTGAACCGATGGCGGATTTGGTAAACGAGAAAGTCAAACTGCTGATTTTGATGGGTGCGACTGCTGAAAAAATAGAAAAAGCGGTGACTGAAAGCGAACAATACCCGGCAAGCGGACTGAAAATTCTTCATGTAAAGGATATGCCGGAGGCAGTTGCCGCCGCGCATAAATATTCCGAATCCGGGGATATCGTCACGCTTTCGCCCGCATGCGCGAGCTTTGATATGTACCCGATTTTTGAGGCAAAGGGCAGGCATTTTAAAGAATTGGTCAACGCATTGTGATGAGATAAAGGACGAGAATATATGAGTTTTGATTTTCGGCAAACCCTAGAAATTTTAACCGCCGCAAACGGCGTGGCAGGGGAAGAAACCAACGCCGCAGCCGCCGCGTGCAAGTTGCTTTCGGCATATGCGCCGGATGCGCGCGTGGACGATTTTGGCAACGTGGTGGGCACGCTGCCGTGCGAGGAGGCGGATTTCCCAACCCTGTTGCTGGATGCGCACATTGACGAAATCGGTATGATCGTGAATTACATTACCGAGGACGGATTTTTAAAAGTATCCGGGTGCGGCGGTGTGGACATCCGCGTACTTGCCGCACAGCGTGTGACGGTTTACGGCAACGGCGGGAAGAATGTGCTTTCCGGTGTGATGACTTCTACGCCGCCCCATTTGGGCGGGGACAGCACCAAAGCACTTGAACTGGATGAAATTTTTATTGACATCGGCATGGATGGTAAAGCCGCAAAAGAAAATGTACGGCTGGGCGACCGTGCACTGATTGAAACACCACTCACAACACTTGCAGGAGAAAAACTCACCGGCAAAGCACTGGACGACCGTTCCGGCGTGGCGGTGCTGCTTGCCGTGCTGGATCAATTACAGGAGCGCAAGACGTGCTACAAAATCGCCGTGCAGTTCTCCGCGCAGGAGGAAACTGGCGAACGCGGTGCAGGCTTGGGCGCGTATGCCGTGAGTCCGGATTACGCACTTGCCGTGGACGTTTCCTTTGCGCTGACGGCGGGAGAAAAGCCGGAGAAATGCGGCATACTGGGCAAGGGCGCGATGATTGGCGTTTCGCCCGCACTGGATAGAAAAATGTCCGACAAATTGCGGGAAGTTGCCGCACGGGAGGGGATTCCCGCACAGGTAGAAGTGATGGGCGGTGCAACGGGAACGAATGCCGATGCCATCAGCGGCTCCAAAACCGGCGTGCGCACAGCGCTTGTTAGTATTCCGCTGAAATATATGCACACTCCGGTGGAAACCATCAGCGTTGCGGATTTAGAAAATACGGCGGAACTGATCGCGCGGTTTCTTTGCGCGGCGCCGGTATCGTAAGGACGGCTGTTTATGAAACTGAAACAAGAACTGGAAACGCTCTGCAATCTGGACGGGATTTCCGGATATGAGGACGCAGTGCGCGCGTATATCATCTCACGGATTGATGGCAGGGCGGTTTATACCACGGACAATTTGGGCAATTTGATTGTGTTTAAAAAGGGTGCAAAAGCGCCGGAAAACAAGCTGCTTCTTTCTGCGCATATGGATGAGGTTGGGCTGATTGCCACCTACCATAACGCCGATGGTACGGTGAAAATCGCCGCGGTAGGCGGAGTAGATGCCCGCGTGCTGGCAGGCAGAAGGGTGCGGATTGCCAATACGCAAACTGTGGGGGTAATCGGGCTGCGCGCTGTGCATAATTTAACAAAAGAAGAAAAAAACAAAGCGCCGAAGGCCGAGGAACTCTGCGTGGATTTTGGCTGTGAAACCGCAAAGGAGGCGGAGGAACTTTGCCCGCAGGGAACGTTTCTTGCGTTTGATACGGCATATACGGCGTTTGGCAACGGAAAAATTACCGCCAAAGCGCTGGACGATCGATGCGGCTGTGCCATTTTGCTTTCGCTGATTGACAGCGAATTGGAATACGATACATGGTTCACCTTTGTGGTGCAGGAGGAAATTGGTCTGCGCGGTGCAAAAACTGCCGCGTTTGGCGTGGAACCGGAGTACTGCATGGTGCTGGAAACCACCACCGCTGCGGATATTCCGTCCGCCGAGGACGAAAAACGGGTTTGTGCGCTGGGCGCAGGACCGGTAATTTCCTACATGGACCGCACCACGATTTATAACAAAAAGCTTTACGAGCTGGCATTTGCAACCGCTCGCGAAGAAGAAATTCCCGCGCAGACCAAAACCATGATTGCCGGCGGAAATGATGCGGGCGCGATTCATTTAAGCAAAACGGGCGTGAAAACCATTGCTCTCAGCGTGCCGTGCCGGTACTTGCATTCGCCCTCTTGTGTGATTGCTTATGCGGATTTGAAAAACACCAAAAGGCTGGTGAAAGGCCTGATGAACAGGATTTGCAGTTTATGATTCGCCGTTTGGACAGCCTGAGTACCGAACGGCTGGAGCGGCTTTGCAAGCACCATTATGCCCGCAGGATTCGGGCAAATTTCGATGCCTATCACGCGGAATATGACTTCTGCACGTTTTATGAAATGACCGGCGGGGGAACTTCCGGCATCGTGCATTTATTTAACGCAAGCATGACTGCCGAACTGGACGCGGATACTGCCCCGCCGAGCGAAGCCTTTCTTGCCGAGCTTGCCCAGTTTGCGGTGTTTCATCTGCCGCAAACGCTGGAATTGCCTGCCGCGCTGGAAGAACCGCTTGCCCGCCTGCTGGACGGGCTGTATCAGCCGGAGGCACGCACCGCATTTGCGTATGGTTCGGGCAAGGCGACATGGTATAATGCGGATTTGTCCGTGAATGAAACCCCGCGGCTGGATGAAGTTTTTGGCATTTTACAAACGGGATTCCCCGTAATTGCCCAAAACCGCGGGCTGTGGCAAACGGATTTGTCCCA
>DBRO01000002.1:9372-11514 GCA_002306005.1 Ruminococcus sp. UBA1366
AAAGGGCTTTGCTGTGCGCTTGTTTGCGCGGGAAAACCGCGTGAGTTATTATGAGGAAATCGGCTTTCAGGCAGTCGGCAGTGATCGCGTGCTGGAACCGGTTTTACAAAATCAGGAGGACTGAATGACAGAGCAAGACAATTTGCCGCAGGATTATTTTTTTACGCCGGATGCGCGTTTGCTAAAAACAGCGGAACAAGCACAAGCGGATTGCGCGGCGTTCTTTGCAAAAACGGACGAAATCGCCGCATATAACGGAGAAAAAGTCCTGAGTGCGTTTATTACCAACCGCGTGAGCGAGCCGTGTTTAAAAGGCACAACCGGCTATGGTTATGGAGATATTGGCAGAGAAGCGGCGGACGCGGTGTTTGCAAAAGCATTCGGCGCGCAGTCTGCGCTGGTGCGGCATACGTTTGTGAACGGCACGCACGCGCTTTCCACTGCGCTGTTCGGACTGCTTCGCCCGAACGATACGTTGCTGTGCGTAACGGGCAAGCCTTATGATACGATGGAGGAAGTCATCGGGATTCGTAAAAAAGCGGGGAACGGTTCGCTTGCCGATTTTGGCGTAAAATACGCGCAGGTGGATTTATTGCCGGACGGCAAACCGGATTTGGGAAAAATCCGTAGTGCGGCAACAACAGCGAAAGTCTGCTATATCCAGCGGTCACGCGGGTATGCCTTACGGCCTTCCCTCACGGTGGAAATCATTGGCGAAATTGCCGCCGCCGCCAAGGGTGCCAACCCGCAGATTTTTGTGGTGGTGGATAACTGCTACGGAGAATTCACCGAAACCCGTGAGCCGACACAGGCGGGCGCGGACTTGATTGTCGGTTCGCTCATAAAAAACGCCGGCGGGGGCATTGCTTCCACGGGCGGGTATATTGCCGGACGGGAAGATTTGGTGGAGCTTTGCGCCGACCGGCTGAACGTCATTGGCATGGGCAAGGAAGTGGGCTGTACGCTCAATCAGCCGCGGGAAATCCTGCTGGGATTTTTCCTGGCACCGCAGGCTACGGCAAATGCTGTAAAAACCGCCGCCTTTGCCGCAAGATTTTTCGAACTGCTGGGCTTTACGGCATATCCCAAATACAATGAACCCCGCACGGACATCATCACAAGCTTGCTGCTGGAAACGCCTGAGCGGCTGGTGGCGTTCTGTCAAGGCATCCAGAAAGGCTCTCCGGTGGATTCCTATGTATTGCCCGAGGCGTGGGATATGCCGGGGTACGACAGCAAGGTGATTATGGCGGCGGGCGCGTTCACGATGGGCGCTTCGATAGAACTTTCTGCGGATGCCCCTTTGCGAGAACCGTACGCTGTGTGGCTGCAGGGCGGATTAACCTTTCCCACGGGCAAAGCGGGTGTCCTGCGCGCCGCGCAGGAATTGCTCGATCGCGGGTTATTGAATTTCCCAACAGGAAAATAAATTCCGAAAGGACGGAGAAAAATGGCGGAAATATTTACCGTATCACTGGCGGAAATCGTCAGCGAATTCAAGCTGGAGGTGCTGTATGCACCCAAGCCGGTGGAGCAGATTTTGATTTCGGACAACGATGTAAACCGCCCGGGGCTGCAAATTGCGGGCTTTTACGAGTACTTCAATACGGAGAGAATCCAGATTTGCGGCAATATGGAATTTGCCTATCTGGCCTCGATTGACGAGAAAACCCGCAAGGAACGGATTGAAACGCTGTTTGCGTCCAAATTTCCGCTGTTTGTGATCACAAGAGGGCATGAGCCTTATCCGGAAATGCTGGAAGCGGCAAAGGAAAACGAAGTGCCGATTGTCCGCAGTCAGGACAGCACAACTGCCTTTATGGCGGGACTGATTGCGTTTTTGAACGTTCGGCTTGCCCCGCGCATTACGCGCCACGGCGTGCTGATTGAGGTGTACGGCGAGGGTGTGCTGATTGTTGGCGAAAGCGGCGTAGGTAAAAGCGAAACCGCCATCGAGCTTGTGAAACGCGGACACCGCCTTGTTGCGGACGATGCCGTGGAAATCCGAAAGGTTTCCAGCATCAGCCTTGTCGGTTCTTCGCCGGACAACATCCGGCACTTTTTGGAACTGCGCGGCATTGGAATTATTAACACCCGTCGGCTGTTCGGTATGGGCGCTGTTAAGGTGACGGAAAAAATCGA
>DBRO01000002.1:11621-11787 GCA_002306005.1 Ruminococcus sp. UBA1366
GCCGCACAGGAGCTGTTGCAGAACCTGGGGCTGGACATGGACAAAAAAGATAAAGTAAAAAGCTGGGAAGCTTTTTAAACGAGGCGAAACTATGAAAATCATTGCGGATTTGCACACGCACACCATCGCATCCACACACGCCTATTCTACCATATTAGAAAACTGC
>DBRO01000002.1:11801-12738 GCA_002306005.1 Ruminococcus sp. UBA1366
CCCCGCACATATGGCATTTTGAGAATTTAAAAGCCCTGCCGAGAAAAATCGAGGGCGTAACGGTGTTAAAAGGTGCGGAGGTGAATATCATCGATACAGACGGCGGGATTGACCTGCCCGAGCGCCTGACCAAACGGCTGGAATGGATTGTCGCATCGTTTCATTCCCAAACCTACCCGCCTGCCACAGCGGAGGAACATACGCAGACGTACATCAATGCCGCGAAAAACAATCCCTGCATCGATGCCATCGGGCATCCCGCATCGGGTATGTTCCCGTTTGAAATGGAACCGGCGCTCCAAGCGTTCCGCGATAACGGTAAGCTGGTGGAAATCAACGAAAGCGCACTGTTCAATAAAAAAATGGGGCGCGAAAATACCGTGGAAATTATTAAGCTGTGCAAGAAAATGGAAGTCCCCGTTGCGGTAAGCACGGACTGCCATTTTTGCTACATGATTGGAAAAATGCCGGAATCGGTGAAACTGTTGCAGGAGCTGGATTTTCCGGAGGAACTGGTGGTAAACGCCGATTGGCAACGGCTGAAAGCATTCCTGCAAACCAAACGGCCTTGGCTGGAACTGTGATATTTCCCGCACGGGGGCAATACAATAAAATAGCGGCGCATGGGGAATTTTCTGCGCCGGAATTTACATTGGGAGAGGCATGGTATGTCGGACAATAAAAAACTGGAACAACTGCTTGCGGCAGCAAGTGCGTACTGGGGCGCACCCGTACAACGCAACGAACCGCTCAGCGAGCATACAACTTTTAAAGTCGGCGGTAACTGCACCGCCATGGTGCGGGTGAATTCCGAGGAATGTACGGCGGCGCTGTTTTCGGCGGCAAAAAAACTGCAAATCCCGTGTTTTGTGATTGGGCGCGGTTCGAATTTGCTTTGTGACGACCGCGGCTATTGCGGCGTTATTTTTAAAATCGG
>DBRO01000002.1:12773-14731 GCA_002306005.1 Ruminococcus sp. UBA1366
CTGGAATGGGCATATGGCATTCCCGGTACGGTGGGCGGTGCTGTGTATATGAACGCCGGCGCATACGGTGGGGAAATCAAGGACGTGATTGTTTCCGCCAGACACGCATTGTATGATGGTACGTTGGAGGAAGTTACGCGGGAGAACATGGCGCTGGGCTATCGTACCAGCCTGTTTGCCGGAACGGATTCGGTAATAACCAGTGCGGTTTTCGGTTTGCAAAAGGGCGAGCGGCAGGAAATTGAAGAAAAAATGCAGCATTATCTTTCGTTACGCAAGGAAAAACAACCGCTGGAATACCCCAGCGCAGGTTCCACGTTCAAACGACCGGCGGGGCAATTTGCCGGCAAGCTGATACAGGAGAGCGGTTTAAAGGGCGCAAGGGTGGGCGAAGCGCAGGTTTCCGAAAAACACAGCGGATTTGTAATTAACCGCGGCAACGCCACCAGTGAGGAAATCACCGAGCTGATTCAAAAGGTACAGCAAACAGTGCTGGAAAAGACCGGCTACTGGCTCTCGTGCGAGGTGAAATATCTGCCATTTGAGGGAACAAAGTAAACGGGGAAGTGCAAGGAAAGAGGGGAGCAGAATGGAAACAGAAAGGAATTGTATGCAGTTTGTGATTGTCACAGGGCTGTCCGGCTCAGGCAAATCCAGTGCTATGAATGTGCTGGAGGACATCGGCTATTATTGCATTGACAATATGCCGCCGGAGCTGATTACGCGCTTTGCAGGCATTTGCATGAAGATGGACGACAAAATCGATAAAGTCGCTTTTGCCGTGGATGTGCGCGGCGGGGATTTTTTCTTAAAGTTAAATGAAACGATCCAAACGCTGCGGGAGGAGCATTTTCATTTAAAAATCCTCTTTTTGGATGCCAGCGACGAGGTGGTCATTCGCCGGTATAAGGAAACACGCCGCAAGCATCCGCTGGACGAGATTTCTTACGGCAATATCCGCCGCGCCATTGCCTATGAACGGGAACTGCTTGCAAACGTCAAAGAATTGGCGGACTACTATATCGATACTACACAGACCTCCGCAACCCAGCTAAAAGAGCGTCTGTATTCCCTCTTTTTGGACGCGGAACAGGATTTTTTGAGTATCAATGTCGTGAGCTTCGGGTTTAAATACGGCAGCTTTCCGGAGGGCGATTTGGTGTTTGACGTGCGCTGCCTGCCAAACCCGTATTATATTCCGGAGCTGAAAAACAAAACCGGACTGGACACCGAAGTTTCGGATTATGTCATGGAATTTGAGGAGGCACAGGTGCTGTTTGAAAAACTGATTGATTTGTTGGATTTTTTGATTCCCCTGTATTTGCGGGAGGGCAAAAGCCAACTGGTGGTGGCGTTTGGCTGTACGGGCGGCAAGCACCGCAGTGTCACGTTTGCCGAAAAAACCGCAGCCTACTTACAGGAGAAAGATTACAAGGTTCGCATTCAGCACAGGGATATTGATAAGCACTGACGGAGGACACGATGAAATCCTTTTCCCAGACTGTTAAAGAAGAAATAGCGGCGCATTACGCGGCGGGTAAACGCGCAACCGCCTTGCTTGGTGGGATGCTGCTGTTTGGTAGAAAAATCAGATACGGAAAAATTTCCTTTTGGACGGAAAATGAAGCTGTTTCGGCGCTGTTTGAAACACTGGTGCAAAAAATTACGGACGAAGCCGTAAGCGCACAGCAAACAGCGTCGGGGCAGTTTGTGCATAAAATTGCCGGACAAGCCGCGCAAAAGCTGTTGGAACAGCTGGGAATCCAGCAGGAAAGCGATGCAATTCCCGTAAAGGCGCAGGCGGGAAAAGCCGCCGCAGCCGCATTTGCGGCGGGTGCTTTTTTAGCGGCGGGCAGTGTCAGCGACCCGAAGAAGGACTATCATCTGGAATTCACCGTCCGGAGTCCGGAGCTTGCCACGGCGTTTTCCGCGTTGCTGCAAACGCATTGGGGCATTGT
>DBRO01000002.1:14757-16813 GCA_002306005.1 Ruminococcus sp. UBA1366
TGATGAACGTCAAAATCCTGAAGGACGTGCGGAACAAAATCAACCGCGCCGTCAACTGCGACAACGCAAATATCGAAAAAACCCTGCGTGCATCGGAGCGCCAGCTGGAGGACATTGACCTGATAGAAAAAACCTGCGGACTGGATTCCTTGCCGGAGGATTTAAAAGAAATCGCGCAAATCCGGAGCGAGTATCCGGAGTATAATTTAAAGGAACTGGGGCAGGCGCTCTCCACGCCGATTTCACGTTCGGGCGCGAACCACCGCATGGAGCGCATTGCAAAAATTGCGGAGGAATTCCGCGTAAAAAAGCAAAAAGTAAAGGACGGAACTGCATGAACAGCACGTTTGAAAAAGAAGAAAAGCCCTATCTCTTTCAGGTGAATCTCGGCGGCATGATTGATATTTTATCAAACCACCTGTATAGTTCCCCCGATGTGTTTGTACGGGAACTATTGCAAAATGGAGTGGATGCAATTTCGGCAAAAAATCCTGCGGAAATTCCCGCAGATGCCGGCGAATCCGATTGTATCACACTTTCTGTTGGGGAAGAAAACGGCAAGCGCCAACTTTGTTTTACCGATACGGGAACGGGACTGACCGAGGCGCAGATTCACCAGTTTTTGGCGGTGATCGGACAGTCCAGCAAGCACAATGTCAGGGAGAAAAAGCAAAATGAGGACTTTATTGGACGCTTTGGCATCGGACTGCTTTCGTGCTTTTTGGTTGCGGATGAAATCCGCCTGCAAACGCGTTCGCGGCTGGAGCCAAATCGCGCATTGGAGTGGCGCGGCAAGCCGGACGGAACCTATACCATCACGGAAATTCCGCCCCGGGCATTCGGTTCCGCCGTGCTGCTTACACCCAAAGCCGGCGCGGAGGGGTACTTTACGCCGGAAAAGCTTGCGGATCTGGTGCGGTATTACGGAATGCCTCTGCCTGTTCCGGTGTATCTGGAGCAGGACGGGGAAAAAACGCGGCTCAACCCGCCGTTTCCAACGGGGAAAACCGCTACCGAGGGTATTATGGCGCTGGGCGAAAGCTTGTTCCACACCACTTTTTTGGATTACATTACACTGGAGTCTCCCACGGGACTGTTTTCCGGCGTGGCATATATTTTGGCGCAGGAATCTGCCCCCACCGCAAAGCAAGCACACCGGATTTATTTAAAAAATATGCTCCTCACCGAGGATGGCAGTCGGTTTTTGCCAAAATGGGCATTCTTTTTGCGGTTTTTCCTGAACACNNCCTCCTGCACGCACGCGAGGAGCTGCTTGTGTGCATTTCGGATTACTTAAAGCGGCTTTCGCACACGGACGGCGCAAAATTGCAGCGAATTGTGCGCACGCACCGGCTTGCTGTGCAGTCCGTGGCGGCGGAGGACGACGCGCTCTTTTGTGCGTTTTTCCCGTATCTCACGTTTGAAACCTCCTACGGCACACTTTCCGGCAAGGATTTGGCAGGGTATTCGGAAGAAATCTATTACACGCAGTATGTAGATGAATTCCGGCAGGTTTCGGCGGTGCTGCTTGCTAAAGGAATGCTGCTGGTCAATGCGGGGTACACCTATGTCCGGCAGCTGCTCGAACGCATAGAGCTGCTCAATCCGCAGGCACGGGTTCACGCGCTAAAAATGCGCAGTTTGGATTCCATGCTGGGCGGAATTTCCGCCGCCGAGGAAGAAAATGCGGCTGGATTTTTGCACGCGTGCGGGGAGATTCTTCGCCAGTATGATTGTGCGCCGGGGTTGAAACGCTTTGAGCCGGATGAACTTCCCGTGCTGTACACGCTGGACGAAAATGCGCTCATGCTGCGAGATGTAAAGCGCTCGATGGAGAAATCCGACGCGCTGTTTATGGGAATGCTTGGCGCGTTCGCGCAGGAATATGCGGACGACGCGGCGGCACGGCTGTACTTTAACGCGAACAATCCTTTTGTGCGCCGTCTTTTGGAGCTGCGTGATGCCGAGCGCCTTGCCTGCTGCGTGCGGATTATCTATGTGCAGGCGCTGCTCACGGGCGGGTACGCCATGCGCGGCAACGAGCTTGCCATGCTCA
>DBRO01000002.1:16878-18432 GCA_002306005.1 Ruminococcus sp. UBA1366
TATATCCACGAATCCGTGTTCAGCGGTGACCGCTACCGCGCACTGGTGGATTTTCCTCGCTATCTTGCCCTGATGGACGAACATCCGGAGGAAAAAGCAAAATATGCCCATGACCGGCTCTGGACATTCAAGTGGATTGTCGAAGCCACAAAGGAATTCTATCAGATTCCGCTGGAGCAGGTGCTTGCGTGGTTTTCGGAATTCCGGCGCGAATGTTTGCGGCAGGGGTATTCACTGCGGTCGTTTTACCAAAAACGGGCGAAATTTTACAGTTTTATTGACCGTTCCAAGCTGCTTTTGAATTATCAGGAATTCCTGAACGCACCGCGGGACTCGTTTTCGGACGGCAAGGCTTGCGATTTGGATACCATGGTGGAATGGGAACTGGAATTCGGGCATTACGACCGCGCCATGATGTACGCGGAGAAAATTTTCCGCAAACGAATGCACAGCGAGGAGGTTCCCGCTGGAACCTATGATTCGCTCATGCGGTATCATATCCGGCAGGGCGAAATGGAACAGGCGGAAAAATACGCGGTGCTGCTGCGCCCGTATTGCGAGGGACAGCGNNGTGCCGGAAGGACTGCGGTTTTACAAAAATCAGCGCGGATTGAAGGAGGGCTCCAAGAATCCGTACCTGTGCTTTTGGTTTGACTGGGGCGCGGGAAAACTCATGCGCGCCGCGTGGGAGCAGGGACTTGTTTGGGAGAATTTCTTTTCACCCGATGAGCAGGATGGTTCGTTTGAAAAAGCCGCGGAATCCTGCACGCAAAGCGCACAAAATCTTGCAGCGCAGTTTGACGCGCGCAACGGTTCGGATTATTTTGCAAAGCAATGCCGGAAGTGATACGGACGGGAGCAATAAATTTACATAATGAAAACAAAAGTGAAAGGACGGTTTGTTATGTTTGACGCGCAAAAATATTTGGAGGAATACCGGTTTGCAGAGCAGGGCAAGGCAAAGATTCGCACACTGAAAAAGGCAATCGCCGCGGCGGATGCCGCAAAGGAACCCGAATGGCAGCTGCAATTCCGGCATATGTGCCTGACGGATTCGGTCTTTGGCAGCGACGATGCGGATTCCATGGTGATTTTTCCGGAAATGCTGGCACTTTACGACGCCACTCCCGCCCTGCACGAGGAATATACGCACAAGGTTTTGTGGGATTACAAATATATTCTGGAGAACGCGCCGGACTTTCACACGATTCCCTTAGAGCAGATTGAGAAGCTTTATGCGGATTTTGCCGCGCGCTGCGACAGGCTGGGGTATTCCCGCAGGGCTTGGCGGTTTTTGCGCGAGAATTATTCCCTCAAAACTGGCAATTACCTTCCTGAAAGCGAATACGGCGCTTATGCAAAAGAGCCGGAGGACGAGTTGAAGGACTGCACCGCCTGCGAGCGTTCGTATGAAGTGCGGTATTTGCTGCATTTCGGGCATGAGGACAGGGCGAAAGAACGCTTTGCGCCGATTGCGGATGGCAGACTGCGTTGTGCGGAGGTTCCGCAGACAACCTACGACGCTTGGATTGATTTTTATCAGCGGTGCGGAAA
>DBRO01000002.1:18475-19510 GCA_002306005.1 Ruminococcus sp. UBA1366
AAAACAAATCCGGTAAACGGACTCAACCTGTTCCGGCTAAAAATCGCCGCCGCGCTGGAATGCCGTAACCACTGGATGAAAATGAAGTTTTTTATAGGTGCGTACCATCTGTTTCTGGCGCTGGGAGAAGACGATGTCGTTGTGCATTTTCCGCGGGAATTTCCGCTGTACCGCGAGGATCATACCTATGATGCGCCGGTGCTGGCAGAATATTTCCACACGCAGTCGCGGGAGCTTGCGGAGAAATTTGACAAGCGTGACGGGAACGACTTCTATACAACGATGCTGGACGAGGATTTTCCGGAATGCACGGACGAAAACCGCGTGGATATGACACACGGCTTTGCGGAATACAAGCCCTCGTGCATGGCGGCGGTGATGCCGGTAGGGATTGCCCTTGCGGATTGGGATACCATACTGGAACGGATTACGTCCGAACCGGATTTACTTGTGGACAACAACGAAATCAGGGAAGAAGATGCAGCACTGAATCTTCGTATCAAGTTCCGGGGCAGGCTGTATCATTCGGCGCTGATTGTGCATAAAAAGTTGGAGTTCAGCGGATTCCGGCTTGCACACCCGTTTAGGGAAAAAGAAACGCAGGCGTTTACCACCGACCAACCCGTACTGCTTTCTCTGGTGGAATTTGACGACGCATTTTTTAATGCGTACCAGCTCCAATTAAAATTGCTGTGCGCGGCGTGTCCGGATGCCGCCGCGGTTGTGGATTTTTCCCGCGAAAAGGCGTTGGCAGGGGACTGGGTGCGTCTGCAAAGCAAAAGCGAAGTGACGGTTTTGCCGCGCTATTTGTATAATTTTTATATTGCCGGCGAGGAGGAAAGCGATGCGGTGTGGATTTGCACGCAGGGGATGCGCTGCTGCGGTCTGCGCGAACTGGAAATCTTGGACGCAACGCGTGAAAATTACGGTGCGTACTGCGATTTTCTTGGGTTTGCCACGGAGGGATTCCTGCTGCGCGGGCAGTTGCCAGACAGCTTGATTCCGCGCAGCGTGGTGCGGCGCGAAGATGGTTCG
>DBRO01000062.1:0-129 GCA_002306005.1 Ruminococcus sp. UBA1366
GCTGGAAATGTTACAACGAAAGCCGCAGCCGTAACAACAGCACCCGCAAGCACAACAACCAAGAACAGCACCTCCACAAACGAAACCACCACCGGCAGCGAAACTTCCAGCGCCACGGGCACGGATTCG
>DBRO01000062.1:292-1725 GCA_002306005.1 Ruminococcus sp. UBA1366
ACGGCATGGATATTGCCGTTTTCGTGACCGGTACGGTGGTCTTTTGCAAGCGTATAGGGCATAAACACATAGGAGCGAATCTGCGCGCCCCACGCAATTTCCTTCTGTACACCCTTGATGTCCTCGATTTTTTCCAAATGCTCGCGCTCCTTGATTTCAACCAGCTTGGCTTTGAGCATTTTCATCGCATAGTCGCGGTTTTGGTGCTGAGAACGCTGTGTCTGACACGAAACCACAATCCCCGTTGGCAGATGGGTAATCCGCACCGCGGAATCGGTTTTGTTGATATGCTGTCCGCCTGCGCCGCTTGCACGGTAGGTATCTGTTTTTAAATCCTCCGCGCGAATTTCCACATCCATACTCTCGTCAATTTCCGGCATCACGTCCACTGCCGCAAAGGAAGTATGCCGGCTACCGGATGCATCAAACGGCGAAATCCGCACCAGTCGGTGAATCCCCGCCTCGCTTTTTAAATAGCCATACGCATTTTCGCCCTCAATGAGAATCGCCGCGCTTTTAATGCCCGCCTCGCCGCCGTCCAGATAATCCAGCGTGCGGACTTTGTACCCATGGCGCTCCCCCCAGCGGTTGTACATCCGAAACAGCATCTGCGCCCAATCCTGTGCCTCAGTACCGCCCGCTCCCGCATGAAACGACAAAATCGCATTACAGCTGTCGTACTCTCCCGTCAGCAAGGTAGAAAGCGTCACCTCATCCAGCTCGCGCTTAAACGTCTCCGCCTCCTGCTTGATGTCGGGAACAAGGCTTTCGTCCTCCTCATCGTCGGCTAGTTCAATCAACGTCAGTGCGTCCTCCAGTTTGGCATCCAGCTTTTCATAACGCTTCACTTGGGTTTCCAGCTTTTTTATTTCCCGCAGAATTTTCTGCGAGTTTTCCGTATCGCTCCAAAAATCCGGCTCGGCGGAAACCGCCTGTAATTCGGCAATCTTCTTCCGGCAGTTTTCCACGTCCAGTACTTCGTACAATTCTTTTAATTTCGGACGGTACCCTTCCAGCTCCAGCCGCAGTTCTTCGGTAATCAGCATGCTTTTCAATCCTAACATCATAAACTCTTTTTCTATTATAACCGGAAACAATGCGTTTGTAAAGAAAATTCATACACCCGCATTTGCAAAATTCACACCATTGTGCTATACTTTTTCTTTAAATGCTACGATTGAAAGGAAGTTTTTCATGCTCCATCGGTTTTCCAGAACAGAACTGCTGCTTGGAAAAGAAGGTCTTGCGATGCTTTCGCGTGCCCGTGTTGCGGTATTTGGCATCGGCGGTGTGGGGGGTTATACTGCGGAAGCCCTTGTTCGCGCAGGAGTGGGCGCACTGGATTTTGTGGATGACGACAAAATTTGCCTAACGAACATTAACCGGCAAATCATCGCATTGGGCAGTACCGTCGGCAGATATAAAACGGAAGT
>DBRO01000062.1:1799-3814 GCA_002306005.1 Ruminococcus sp. UBA1366
AGCCTGATTGAATCCGCACAAGCCGTCCATGTTCCCATCATCAGCTGTATGGGCATGGGCAATAAGCTAGACCCCACGCAAATTGAAGTCGCGGATATTTACAAAACCTCCGTTTGCCCCCTTGCGCGCGTCATCCGGTACGAACTGCGCCGCCGTGGTGTGGAAAAGCTCAAAGTTGTGTATTCCAAAGAGCCGGCAATCCGTCCGGCGGAAGACCCCGCCGCCGGCTGTCGGGGCGGGTGTATCTGCCCGCCCGGCACAGCACGCAAATGCACCCAGCGGCGGGATATTCCCGGCAGTGTGTCGTTTGTTCCCTCTGTTGCGGGACTCATTCTCGCCGGCGAAGTCGTACGCGACTTGCTTGCAAAGAACGTTAATTAAACACAAAACAAACGGCTTTCTCTTTGCGGATTCGCTCTGTCGCGGTGAAGAGAAACCTTTATAACCCCATTTTGCCCCGAAATAGGATTTCCCGCTTTTTGATGTTCTATCATACCAGAGATTTACCGTAAAAGTTGCACGCAAACATGCAACTAGGCAAAAAATATTTTAAAATAGGGAAAATAATGATGTGGGGATAACACTACAAAATCGCAAGGAAAGCAAATATTTTTAAGCCCCAAAATGGGATTCTTAAGCGGGGGTTCAAGGAGGCAGCACCCTTTTTTCGGAAACATTATCTACAAACTAAGGGGAACTTTTCAGTTCCCCTCGAAATCAGTTATTCGACATTTTTGAGCGCTTCTGTCATGGGAATGCGCTTGATTTTTTTAAATTCCAACGCGGCGACGACCAAATACATAGCCAGTGCCAGCCCAAACATGGCAACATAAACGCGCGGTGTGATATGCAGACCCAGCCAGCCGGGGTTATCGTGCAATGTCAGCTGTATCAGATAGGGGAAGGAGAATCGAACCACAACCATGGAGAGCAGAATTGCCACCACCACAACCATTGTTGTACTAAGTTGATACAGCCGTGTGATTTCGCGGTCGGTATAGCCTAGAATTTTCACCATGGAAATGGACTGCGCGTTTTTTTCCACAATCAGCTTGCCGAGGAGATAAATAATCAACCCAAACATGATGATGGCAAACACATCCACCATGCCCATCATCCCGCCCATGGAGTTTTTCAGCTGGCGGGTTACTTTTGTTAAATCNNGAAAGATAACCGTTGTAATCATCCGGCTCATTTCCGAACAGTGCGTTAAAATCCGTGCGGCTTATAAATACCGTCAATGCCGCGGGATAATCATACGTTCCGGCAATTTTAAATTGGTATGATTCATCGCTGTACTGCTCATATAAAGTCAGCGTGTCGCCTTTTTCCAAATCATATTTATCGGCATAGCCTTGGGAAACATACACACCGTCCGTGAAGTTTAAATCCACATACCGGCTGTTGTCCGAAATGCCGAACACCCCGATGGTTTCATCCGGATATTCATCCGAGGTCATCCGCAGGGATTTTGCGCTGAATTTCTCCGCGCCCTCCGTTTGGGTTTCCACCGGTGCTTTGACGATATACTGGTAGCTGGAAACCATGTTGTCCAAAACCGCATCCTGATAGTAATCCAGCATAGGATTCCAAACCTGCCCAAATGCCAGTATAAATTCCGCAAACAGAATGCCCACCGCCATGACCAGATACCCGCTGATATTCTGGAACAAAATCCGCAGCCGAAACCGCCGGAAGAATTTCAGCTTGGGCAGGCGCATGGCTTTTTTTCGCTTGCGCCGCGCCAAATCCCGCCGCAGAAACTGCAAGGGAGAAAGCTGTAATTTCCGCGAGAGAATGAACACATTGAGAACAAGCATGATGAGAAACGGAACCACCGTGGTCAGCACAAATGCCTCCGCGTTCCAGATGGTGTGATACGGCGGCAGGCTGTAACTGCCGTAGTACATTGATGCGCCGAGGTCGGTAAACACCGTGTAGCCGAGGATATTGCCCACAAGGCACGCAAGGAGCGTTACCAGCACGGGCATGGAAAGAAAATGTCGGAGCAGTTC
>DBRO01000062.1:3870-4212 GCA_002306005.1 Ruminococcus sp. UBA1366
TGCTTGTCATGCCCCATATCATCGCCGGTAAAGTGAATTGCCTGGTTCATATATTCCGGCACATAGGATTCTAACGGGGTAATCTGGCTTAATTCGGTTAAAAATTCCTGCGACATGGCATCCGCCTGTCGGTCGGTTTCCGGCGCGGTGTCGTATTTCCACGAATAACTGTAATGCGTAATTGAATCGGGAATGCTTTCAAATCCGCCCTGCGTCATCACCGCTACGCTGAATTTCAGCGAATCAAACATCAAATCGCTGTTTTCCGCAAACAGCGTACTGTAATCCGAAAGCGCCACCAGCGCCGTGATTTTGTAATCCTTTCCGCCCGTTACCATTCCA
>DBRO01000062.1:4254-5422 GCA_002306005.1 Ruminococcus sp. UBA1366
GTGTTGCCGTATTTCTGGTTAATCTCTGAAATCAGCTTTAAAATTTCCTTGGATGTGTGGTAATCCAGTGCGCCGGTCGGCTCATCGCAAAGCAGAATATCCGGATTTTTCACAATCGCCCTGCCAATTGCCGTGCGCTGCTGCTGTCCGCCCGAGAGCTGGTTGGGAATCTTATGCCGGTGCTCATACAAACCAAGCGTTTTGAGCAGTTCATCAATATCCAGCGCGTGATCGCTGAGATATGCGCCCACCTCAATGTTTTCTTTCACGTTTAGATTGGGAATCAGATTATACATTTGAAACACATACCCCAGATGCTTGCGCCGGTACTGCGTCAGGCGCTTTTCCGTCATATCGGCAATTTTCTCCCCGTTGACAGAAATACTGCCCTCCGTGGCATCGTCAATCCCGCCGATAATGTTTAACAACGTGGATTTTCCCGAGCCGGAAGGGCCTAGCAGAACACAGAATTCGCCTTTTTCAATTGTAAAATCCAGTCCGCGCAGAACCTCCGCGCGGGTTTCCCCCTCACCGTAGCTTTTTTTCAAGCCCGTGACTTCTAAAAACATGATACCCGCCTTCTTTCTAAAGTTAGCTTATGCTAACATGATTGTAGCACCGCCGCGCAAAATTGTCAAGAAAAGTTTTCCCAAACTTGCAGAATTCGTGATTCTACATAAATTTACAAACGATATTAAACGTTTTCTGTACAGGATGAAGAACACCTGTGCGGTGTTTTTACAACCTAGATTCCCAAAAACCTTTGTAATTTTTATGAAGAATCCGGGTTGCAAACCGCATATCAGTGTGGTATAATTTTTTCAGTTGTCACCTTACAAAGCTTGCAGAAAGAAGGGCTCTTATGATTATCACCACCACGCCCGCCGTGGAGGGCAAGCAGATTACCNNNNCTGCGGAATTTCTTCGGCGGACGTTCCGCAGGCTATGAGGAGGAACTGATTCACGCGCGGGAAACCGCCCTGCGCGAGCTGGAACAGCGTGCATACGAACGCGGAGCAAACGCCGTTGTCGGCGTGGATATTGATTATGAAGTGCTGGGAACGGACAACGGTATGCTGATGGTTACCGCTTCCGGCACGGCGGTGCTTGTGCGGTAGGCATCCGCACAGAACGGCTACTAACTCATAATGGAAGAAAGCTCCTCTAT
>DBRO01000062.1:5454-6726 GCA_002306005.1 Ruminococcus sp. UBA1366
TGCGCGGACTGCTCTGCCTGCGAACGGGGAAGCCCAAACACCTGCTCGGCAATCGTCTGCATATCCACCACGGTCGGCACGCCCAGCACAATTACATCCGTGCCTAGGGTTGCACGGGAAAGCTCTCTGCGGGCGTTGTCCACGCCGCTGCCGGGGGAAATGCCCGTATTCGTCAGCTGAATTGTTGTGCCAAGGTGCGAAAGCTCCGAACAAGCAAGCGCATCAATGACAATCACTTTGGTTGGTTTAATTTTTTCCGCAACTGCTTTCACAATTTCAGAAGTTTCCATGCCAGTCTGCGCCAGCACACCCGTAGCAAGCACGCTCACATCCGTTAAACCGGAGGTGTCCAGTCCGCGGGCAAGTTCCTTAATATGCCGTGTGGCAAACACTTGTCCCGCCGCTTTCGGGCCAAGACTGTCGGGGGTAATCTGCTCATTGCCAAGCCCTACCACCAGCACACTGCCGTGGTCGCCGCAAAGCTTTTTTAACTCCCGCGCAATCACCTCCACACGTTCGTTAAAATCGTCCGGATGGGCATCCAGTCCTGCGCCAACGGATTCGATCGTAATATAAATGCCCTGGGGCTTTTCCAATAACTGCGATGCACCCTCGGTTTCAATATGAATGGACGTAACGGTAAAGCCGGAACTCCGGTATTTACGTCTTGTCACACCGTCAATGTGTGTTTTTACGTTTAATTCCGCTTGTTCAGCGGATTCGAGCGCCAAATCTGTTCTGATTCCCATAATTGCATTCCTTTCATCCAAAAGATTTTCTTGAATAGTATGCGCGGAAACAGAAAAAATAACGCCAGCACCAAATTTTTTGTAAAAACGCTTGCAATTTATTTTAAAATATGCTATCATAATTCTTGATGCTTGTTTTGCAGCCGTGCATTTTCCTCTCAGTCATGCGAGGCTTGCTCAAATAAGTTCAGATTTCCGTTTGCAAGGAGGGTAAATATGCCAAATATTAAGTCAGCGAAGAAGCGCGTGAAGGTTCTTGCCAAAAAAACCTTGCGGAACAAGTCCATCAAATCCGACCTGAAAACAGTCCTGAAAAAGACTGATGCGGCGGTTGCAGCCAACAGCGATGTGCCGGAGGCAGTGAAGACCGCGATTAAAAAGGTCGATCAGGCTTGTGCAAAGGGCATTATTCACAAGAATAAAGCCGCAAGAAAAAAATCACAGCTGGCAAAAAAGCTGAACGTTCAAGCGTAATCTGCTTGAATTTCTATTCACAAAGACTGCACCTGCTTTCGGGCGGGTG
>DBRO01000062.1:6784-7161 GCA_002306005.1 Ruminococcus sp. UBA1366
CAAATGACACCTATGATTCATTTTCAGCACAGCCAATTCGGCGTAACGCCGCGTGCCACCGAGGTGAAGCCAAAACTGGACAGATATTTTATTAAACTGCACGGCGGCGCTGCCGCGTTACGCCAGGTGCACCCAAATTGGATATTTACCGATTCTAACGCATTGCGCTACAAGATGCAGTTTTACGCGGAAGAAGGCTGTGAAATTCATGACATTGAATACAGCATTTATTATGCCAATACGGGCAGCAAAAAAATGCCTTCCCATATGCTGCTCACAGGCAACTGCACCATGAAGCTGACTTGTTCAGATGGCGCTTTACTGGAAGAATTAAAGAAATGCCTAAACAGTTTTTTTATTTCACATTCCTTTGGTTT
>DBRO01000062.1:7201-8805 GCA_002306005.1 Ruminococcus sp. UBA1366
GCCCGTATCCCGGCGATTCAAGCACAATTCTTTGTAGAAGACGGCAAAAGGAAATCAAAGCCGAATGTTTTTGATAACATGATCAAGCCTTTTCACATGCTAATGAAATCCGGCATTAACATGGATAAATATGAGCGCTCCTACTTGTTTCAGTATTTTCACAAACAGCCGAATTGCCCCTTTGGCAATGACAAAGCCTTTGTGAAACAAACGGGCATTGCGCCGGTTGTTTCAACAAAAAGAATAGGCGGAGAGCACAAACGGCCGTATCCTTCTTATAAATACGTCCGCGCCTTGTTGGGTGTTGCGGGCAGTATGTTCTATCGTTCTAAACCCAATGTCACAATCTCTATCTCAAGCAAGGAGATTGAGCGCTTTGCCTCGCCGGTTCGGTACCGGATTATCAACAACCAGCTGTATATTTATACCGTACCGATTCCTGATCAGCTATACGGCAGTAATTTTAAATTTTCCAGCCGTTATCAAAATAAATCCGGCGTCATTCCCGTGCCGGTTAAAAGCGAATTCAATCTGGAAGATTTCTTGCAGCGCTATATTGGCCACGTCAACGAAAGCCCTCCTGCTCTTACTAGCGCTGGATTTAAGGCTAATACAAAATTTCGGGAGGTGTAACTTGTGACGAAAACCTATATCGGCATTACTGTCGGTCCGATTTATGATACCATCCGGCTGTCCAGCACCCCCGCCGCCCTTTGGACGGCAAGTTATTTGTTTTCCCATATTGTCCGCCGTATCTGTGAGGAAATCGTCACGCAGATTCCTGACCAGAATCGGGATTCTATTCTTTCTCCTTATTTTGGCGGCGATCTTTCCATAATGGACAATGGCATCGGGGTATTGCATGACCGTGTCATTTTTGAAACCCAGAACCCTGAACAGGATTTCATAACCGTCCAGCAAATTCTTACTCAAATGAAGCAGGAGATATCTGATTTGTTTGAAGTGGAAACCGACTGGATGAAACAATACTTACAGCTACATGCCGTAGCTTTCCCCAGCGAGCGAAACCCCATCCTGGATTCCGCCCTGTATTTAGATGCCGCAGAACTGGAAAAAACTTTTCCGGACCGATATGCAGTTCATCCGTTGTTGCAAATTTTTAACAAGAAAGACCGCAATGCGCAAATTCGCAAATTTGCTTTTGAAAAGCTCAAACTGAAAAACTGGCCCTTTCCCGTTGCCAACGCTACCGAACCCTTGAAAGAAAGCATGGCGGACCTTCAAAGCATTACCGGAAAGAGTGAGGAACTTTCCCGCCACCCCGAAGCGCCGGAAAAGCCCTATTCCTATTATGCCATTGTCCAATCGGATGGCGACCACTTTGGACAGTATATTGCCTCACATGCAGATACTGCCTCCCGTCAATGTATGGAGTTCTGTACAAACGCGGCAAAAGAAATCACAGCCTATGGCGGCATTCCCCTGTATGCCGGCGGCGATGATTTGCTGTTTCTTGCGCCTTTGTGGGAACAGCCCAACTGCAAACTTCCTGTGCGAAGATGCCTGCTGGATTTACTTCTGCGTTTAAAAGAAAATTTTTACACTCTTTTCAAAGGAAAAAATCCCCCTACCATCTCCTTTGG
>DBRO01000062.1:8982-15011 GCA_002306005.1 Ruminococcus sp. UBA1366
CTGGATAAAATTCGCGAACTTCTGCAAGTTATTTACGCACAAAAAAAGAATGCAAAAGCGAGTTTGGATGCGCTTGCGGCAATCCTACGATTTGTGAAATTTTACAGTGAAACAGGAAAGGAGGATTTGTCTGATGAAAACAATTCGGATTAAGCTCACCCCTCCAGCGCCCTATTTCCTTGGCGGAGAACGGATTTTTGAAATTGGCAGTGCCGAACAGCACTATTTTGTGCGTTCTTTGCAAACGCCTGCACAAACCACCTTATTTGGCATTCTGCGCTTTTTGGCGCTAAAAAAATACGATGCCCTGCCAAAACGCTATGAACCGGAGGAAATTCAAAAGCACAACGGAAAAGCTTCCACAAGCTATCATTTGTTCAGTCCGGAAAAACAGGACTTTGGTAAAATTTCAAGTATTTCTCCCCTGTACCTGGTGGATGAAGCGGATCATTACTACATTCCCACGCCATTTGATCATAAAGCCGGNNCCTGCTGATTATACTGCAAAGCACGGGCTTGCCGAAAGCTGGGTTTGTATTACGCCCAACGATTGCTCGCGGTATCAGCACACCCGCAAAAAACTTTTTGGCAGCGATGTGCGTGTGATTATTGGCAGAAATCTGGACAATAACCGCGAAAAAGCCTATGCAAAAAAAGAGTACGCCTATTTCCGAGAACCTGGTTTCTCCTTTGCCTTTTTTGCCAAGGTTGCGGATGATTTCCCGGAACTGGTCAACCGGTATGTGAACCCCGGCTTTTTTGCACAGCCGGAACCTATGAAGGAACCAGAAATTCCAGCCGATTTTTGGCGGAACAACCCTGCGCCGCTGCTTTATGCGCAATCCGATTGCTACCTACCTGCCAAGGATGCACAGGAACTTTTTGATTTATGCAACTGTGTGCTGACACAAGCCAAAAACTTCCGCGGCAGAATGACAAATCCAAATCAGCACGGCGTAAAAAATATCTATCAGCGCTATACAGAAACCGCTGCACTCCTGCGCGCAGGCAGTGTGTTTCTCCCAAAAACAGGCTGTTTGGAACAAGCGAAAGCCCTTCTTACCGCACAGGGACAAGCACAAACTGCCGGATTCAATCAAATTATCACAGGAGGAAATGTCAAATGAAATATTTATTTAAGATGGAGTGCATTAGCAACCTACACGTTGGCAACGGGGAAACCAACTATAATATCATTGATAACGAAGTGCAAAAGGACATCGTTCTCGATTATGTGCCCATCATTCATGCCTCCGGCGTAAAAGGCTCCCTGCGCCAATTTTTTTCCGACAAATGGGGGAAAACCGACGAACGCGTGCAGCGCATCTTCGGCAGCGACAAGAATGAAACCGCCCCCGGGCAATATAAGTTTTTTGATGCAAAAATGATTGCCCGTCCGCTGCGGGTATCAGAAGGGCACCTTCCCTACCTGCTGGCAACGGACAAGCACATCCTGACAGATTTTTCGGATTTTCTTTCCCATATCGGCATGGCGGACTACTATCAATACCGTCCGCTGAAAATCAGCGAAAAAGACTTTTTCTCCGACAGTCCAATGGTACAGCAGCTAGAGGGCTTTCCTGTGAAGCAACAGTCCATTCCCGCATTAGAAACCATTATCGGCAAGGACTATGCGGTTGGTAATTCCATTCAGCCGTTCGCGCTCCCCGTTCATGCACGCAACAAGCTGGACGATGCCGGCATTAGCGAAAATTTGTGGTACGAGGAAATTGTCCCGTACAAGAGCATTTTTTACTTTACGATTTTTACACCGCCGCAAACCCCAATGGAGTTCAATTTTGAAAATGAAATAATCCAGTTTGGCGGAAATGCCTCCATCGGGCAGGGCTACACCAAAATTACGCAGGTGTATGCAAAAGAGGAGGCATAGGCATGGATAAAAGAAAAGTGGATGCGTTAATTCCCGCAGCGTACGCCGTGCTGGAAACAACCGGTATTGCAACAAACGGAATGATTACTAAAACTTGGCGTGGACAAATTTCCACCTTTGGGGCTGCAATTGCAACAGGCAGTTTGATTTCTGCCATTGCTTATTTCAATCATCAGGGTTCCGCAACCGTGGATCGCGCCCTCTTGATGGAGGCCATTGCAAAGCTGATCGGCAAAGAAAATTTATATAAGTACGCATTGGATATGCAGGAAGATTGCATAAAAGAAATGCAGGGCAAAGAAAATATTCTCAATGCCGCCATTGCATTAAAATTGGCAATGAATCTTTATCAGCTGGTATAAAACTTTGGAAGGGAAGGAATGACATGAACAACACAAGCACAGAAAAGGACAAGCCAATCACGGGGAATCTACATTACCTGTTTTACAAAAAGTACTATGAAAATCCCGAAACTCCAAATTTTNNGAATCTTCCTTTGTGTTGAAAACCGCCTATCCCGGACTGCTGATTGGACTGGGAAATCCGCACCAATCTAACGCGAACAATATTGATAAATCAAAAGGCAGTGCGGAAATCAAACTGGGTTTTACGCTGGATTATGTCACCGGGCTGCCGGTCATTCCGGGCAGCACTGTAAAAGGCGTGCTGCGCAGTGCATTCCGGAATTATCCGAATGCCATTGACCCTATGCTTCTTGCAGAAATGAAAACCATCTTTGGCAGTGACGGCACGGATCAAGATTTTCAGCGCGGACAGTGCGTCTTTTTTGACGCCCTCCCTGTTGCAGCGGATAAGAACCATCGGCTTTTTGAAATGGAAAACATTACGCCTCATCAGCCGGATCTTTTAAAAAATCCCATCCCGCTGACTTTGCTGAAAGTACTGCCAGAGGTCACTTATCTTTTCCGATTCCGACTTGCCGGCTGCCCGTATGCCGATCGATTTTTGGTGCTGTTTCAAGAAATCCTGCTGAATTTGGGCATCGGCGCCAAAACCAACGTGGGCTTTGGCAAGTTACAGCCTGCAAAAGGTTTTTCAGAATACCATATGCTGCTTCGTTCCGCTTCCATAAATTCCACCGGCAGCGTTGCGCCGCCGCGCAATATTTGTCAGGAACCCGGTTGCGAGGAACGCACTGCTATTAACAAAAGATCCAATATTCACCATCCGTACTGCAAAAAACACTTCGAACAACACAATACAAAAAAAGGTGGGAAGAAATCTTGAGTTTACCATTACCGTATAGTTATCATACTTTTTTGTTTCCGTTCATCTGGAATAGCAGCATAAACGCCACAAAAGAAAGCTTCTTTTCTAAGTGTAACAAAAACTGGGCAGAAATTTGCTGGGAAGAAGAAGCCCCACCAAAAAACACTTCTATGGATGTGTGGATGCAAAATTATGCGGCGGCACAGTATTTTACGGACTCTGCCAATAAAGCGATTTTTGGCATTGGCGGGGATTTACAAAATCCCATTGTCCATTGTTATGAATATCGGCTTCATGGAAAACCTATCCATGGCCGCGGAATCTATTTGATTGAAAAGTTGATTGAAAAGAAGATTGAAAAGAAGATTAAAAAGGAGAATCAAAAACTGCCGCTCACCATCCATAATATCCGGTTGCAGGTTTATGAGATGGGCATTGCAATTCTAATTCTGGAACTGGAAAATGACAAGAATCGTTCTTTGGATTTTGTCAATCAAATAAACGAATATGGCCGAAGGGTACAGTTTCCGTTTCTGCCGATTGAAGGTTCTCATCCGCTTTGTGCGGATCGAATTTCCATACAGTTCGGCGAAAATCTGTTTGAAGAAGAAAATTTTCTAGAAACTTTGCAAAGCATCCAAAAAAGCAAAACACCACCGGAGAATTTTTCCCTACACTATATGATGAGCCCCATTAAAAAGCTGCTTGGGGATCAATTTACCTCCAATCCGCAGCAAGCAAAAAAGGATAACAATCTTTATTATCTGAAACCTTGCATTGATGACAGAATGTTTGTCTGCTGTTTGATACGGGACGATACTTTTAGCAAACGCCTGACTGAATATGTGCCGAAGCAGAAAACCTACCGCTACCTTGCGGACTGCGAAACAAAAGAATGTTCGCTTTCCAATGTCCTTTATCAATTTGGCTTGATTGAAACCAGTCTGACCTGCCAGAGTGTTGTAATGAAAAAGCAACTACTGGAAAAATATGTGTACGACCGCTGGATTGATTACGGCACTCTTTACGTTTCTACCCCGCACGCATTGGTCTGTGCAACCAGTTCAGATGAAAATTTGCAAGCACCTGTGATCAATCCTTTTCTCACGCAATATATCCAAATGGCAACCTTAGTGCTCGCACAGCGTGCCGCAATTTTAGCGTTGTCGGATCATGCTTCAGACGTTGTAAAAAGCTTTGGCCCCGATCTGGATACAGAATCTAATGATATCAAGGAAATTGAAAATCTGCAAGAGAACTATGTGAAAATACAAAATCAGTTTCTGCTTTGTGAAGTAACCGTACAGGAACAAGGCGTGGAACTCTACCAGATGCTTCAAAAAAATCTTTATATTCAAAATAATAAAAACGAACTGGACGATCAAATGGACAACCTTCGTGAGATGGCTACAATTATTGATGCAAAATTGGAGCGGCAATCAGACAAAACAATGAATAATATTTTGTTCATCCTCGCTGCTATTGGACTGCCTTTGACAATCATTCAAACTGCTTCTGCATGGTTTTCCGATGATCTTCTTTGGCTATTTGGCGCTACCAAACAAATGTGTGTTTTGGTCGTTGCAGCTGTTGCATTGGTTTGCATTATTTTATATATAACATTATTTAGTAAAAGGCAAAGCCGCAGAAAATCAAAAAAAAGATGTAAAAAATAGCTGTAACACGAATCAAGTTCCTTGATCAGTCCGCAAATGCCGGTCCTTGTTACAAGAACGCACCAATTTCCAGCAGTATGTGAGCACACTGAGTGAAAATGCGCATACGGTCCAACTACGTACCATGCTGCAAGACCGCTTTGTCCTTTGACTGAACAGGATCTTGTTCTCCTTGCTTACTGTCTGCGATAGATACATAGCCCCAATCCCATCCTTGAGATAATTTTTCTCAAAGAATCCGATTTGGGGCTTTTGTAACGATTTATTTCAGGTATTTACATCCTAAATCGTTTTGTGCCGGATTCGCTCGTAACCCGAAACAAAGCTTTGTTTGCATTTCACAAAAAAATAATTGAAATTGCCCAGATTCTATGCTATAATTATTTTATTCAAGATAGAAATGGAGCGAAATTATGGACGTTTACAAAGAACAAATCGTAAAAAAAACGCCGTCTTCCAATGACCAAATCCGGAAGTTTAGCCTAGTACTCGGCGCGGTTTCCATTGCCGGGTTACTTTTTTTGGTGGTCTCCACCTTTGTGCCGCAATATATTCTAGTTTATCTTTTGCTCGTTGGACTAATGATTTACGGTGTGGTATACTTGATTCATAACATGAGTACAGAATACGAGTATATCTTGACCAACGGAGAAATCGACATTGATAAAATCATGGGGCAGCGCAAACGCAAGCGGCTGTTTAGTTTTCGGCTGCAAGCAGTTACCGCTTTCGGCGAATATGACCCGTCTGTGATTAGCCCGGATACTACCGTGTTTTTTGCCGCGGATGGCACCGGCGAAAACGACTACTGCGCCCAACTGATTGACAAAGAACATGGCGCCACCTGCGTGGTGTTTACGCCGAACGTAGAAATGCTCGCTTTAATGAAACCGTTTTTACCTCGCAATCTGCGCAAATAAAGCTTGAACTTTGGATCGCCGGCGAAAGGACGATAGCACATGATTACAACAGGCATTGATTTAATTGAAATTGCCCGCGTGCAGAAGTGCGCGGCAAACACCAGATTTGTCAACAGGGTTTACTCCGCGCAGGAGCAAGCCCTGTTTTCCTCCAAGCAGAACCCCCTGCCTGCCATGGCGGGAAACTGGGCGGCAAAGGAGGCTTTCTCCAAAGCCTTGGGAACGGGTGTCCGCGATTTTTCCCTGAACGAAATATCCGTGCTCCGCGATGTGCTGGGCGCGCCCTATCTGGCGCTTTCCGGCAAAGCAAAA
>DBRO01000062.1:15022-17269 GCA_002306005.1 Ruminococcus sp. UBA1366
GATGCAGAATGGGTATGATTCTATTACCCCGCAGCAAATGCGCGCATGTGAGCAGTATGCCGTGCAGCATGGGGTTTCTCTTGCGGAATTGATGGACTGTGCCGGTTACCGGCTGGCTCAAATGGTCAAAGCGCTTGCCTACCGCCGCATGACACGAAAAATTTTAGTTCTTTGCGGAAACGGCAACAACGGCGGGGACGGCTTTGTTTGCGCACTTGCTCTGCACCAACTCTTTGGGATTCCGGCGCGGGTATTGCTTGTTTGCGGAGAACCCAAAACGGAACTGGCACAAAACGCATTCTCGAGTTTACGAAAGTTTCTGACAAAGCGCAAAGAAAAAGAAATTTTCGATACAAAACAGGACGATGGTAAATCCTTGCTGGCAGAAACAGATATTTTGGTGGATGCTGTTTTTGGAACGGGTTTTCACGGAGATTTACCCGATCCTATTCGAGAAATTTTTCGGATTGCCAACGCAACGAACGCAATAAAAATCGCCTGTGATTTGCCTTCCGGCGTCAACGCGCTAACGGGGGAGGTTGCGTCCGAAACGCTTGCATGCGCCCAAACCCTCACGTTTCACGCAGTGAAAACCGGACTGCTGCTGCCTCCGGCACGGGATTTGTGCGGGAAAATTCACGTTGCGGAGATTGGGATTCCTGCCGATGCCATTCCTGCGCAGGAACGAATCCAAACCATTACGCCGGCATTTGCCGCTACTTTGCTTCCGTCGCGTCCTGCAAACGGACACAAAGGAACCTTCGGCACGGCAGTGCTGATTTGCGGCAGTGAACGTTACGCCGGCGCTGCGGTGATGAGTGCTAGTGCAGCAATGCATGCCGGCTGCGGGCTGGTAAAGCTCTTCACAACGCCCCGAGCTGCAGCTGCGGTTCGCGCTGCGGTACCGGAAGTGATTGTGCAAGATTTTCCTTGTGATGAAAACGGATTTTTAACCGAAGCCGCCCTGCCGGAAATTTTACAGGAGGCAAAAACTGCAAATGCAGTGCTAGCCGGCTGCGGGCTGGGGGTAACGGATTTCAACCAAAAACTAACCGAAGCACTATTACAATTCCACAAAAAGCCGATTATTCTGGATGCGGACAGCATAAATCAGCTGGCGCTGAATATAGATGTACTGAATAGTACCATGTCCGATTCCGAAATTATTCTAACCCCGCATCCCATGGAGCTGATGCGCCTGATGGGGTGGGCGAAAACCCGCCTTGCTGAGCGGCTTTCCGCGGCACAGGAGCTGGTCCGTAAATACTCCGCACTGACGCTGTTTGCAAAAGGCGCGGGCAGTTTTCTTGTGAACCGCTCTGCGCTCCGGCTTTCTGTCTTTGGCGATACCGCGCTCAGCAAAGGCGGCAGCGGTGATCTACTTGCCGGATTGATTGTCTCGCTCTGTGCACAGGGTGTTGCCCCCGCGGATGCATGCACGCTAGCCTCCGTACTGTCCGGCTGTACAGCCGAGCGGCTTTCCTCGCAAGGCAATGCTCGCGCCGTGACAGCTACACAAGTAATCGCCCATCTCTCCGAAACTTTTCGGGCACTCGAAAACATGGTGCTTTTCAAAAACCCGAAAGGATTGGTTTTTTGAAAAAACGTAAAATTTTATTTGGAACGGCCGTGCTTTTTACAGTCCTTGCACTATGCGGCTGCGCCGGCAAGGAAACTTCCCCAATAGAACTAGACAGCTCCTACACATTCACGGCAGAAATTTCGCAAAACAGCGAAAATTACGCTGCGGTGGTTTCACGCAACGGCGAATCAGGCTGGACGATTTCTTTTACCCAGCCGGAAACACTCGCCGGTGTGGAACTGGAATTGGCAAACGATACCGCGGTGCTTTCGTATGACGGATTGCATACGAACTTGACACGCAGCAATTTACCGCTGTCTTCCGTCGCAGGGATGCTGACTGGCACGCTCGACCATACCGCGCTTTCCTCCGATGTGAAATTTTACTCCGGCAGCAAAGGCACAACCAAAGCATATGGCACATGGAATGGTGCGGACTATGCATTGGAATTTAACAAATCCGACCAGCCGACCGATTTAACCATTGAAGGCGAAGATTTTGAAGCAACAATCACCGACTTTGAAAGCAATTAAAAAAGACCCGACACAATGTCGGGCCTTTTTATTCAGTTAAGAAATCGCAGTTTCCAGTGCGTTGCCATCTTCATCGAGGAACGTAATATCCGCAATGTAAACGCAAGCATCATTCGGGATGCTCCATCTCAT
>DBRO01000062.1:17299-18376 GCA_002306005.1 Ruminococcus sp. UBA1366
CTCTGCAAAGTCAATGAGCTGATTCCATTTCAGGTCTTCGCCATCACCCTGATAGGTCTGTGTAACCAAAGCGCCCATGAAGTTGCCCGGTACCATGGATTTCGTACCGTCATCGCCGGTGAACTCGCCCTCTGCAACATAGAACGCATCCAACTCAATCGTAAATACCTTTGCGATATTTTCTTCCTTGCCCTTGAAAATCTTGCTCATGTCAAACTGAATTTTCGGGATTTTGTAGTTTCCGGTTACATCATTGACATCCAGAATATCAAACTTGAGCATTTTCTGTCCGTTGTATTCCTGAATAGAAATATCAACGTGGGACTCGTCCGTACCTTCATAATCTTTTTCGCCCATCGGGTTCACAAATGATAAATCCATAGTATCGTCGTCAAACACGAGAGCGTTCGGGTCAAACGAGAGGGTAGGCCATGCGGCAGTTGTGGATTCCTCTGCTGTTGTTTCTGCAGCCGTTGTCGTTTCAGCAACCGTTGTTTCAGCGGCAGTTGTAGTAGTTGCAGCCGTTGTTGTCTCCTTTTTGCTGCTGGATTCATCATCGCTTCCGCAAGAAGCCATCACGGACATTGCCATGACCATTGAAAGAACCGCGGCAGACAGTTTCTTTAATTTCATTCTAATTCCTCCAAAATCAAAATTAATAAAGCTTAAATTGCACTTTCATTATAGCATTATCAAGGTTAACAATCAATGCGCCATTTGCACAATTTTTTTTATAGAATTTGTACACTCATACGAATTCCACCAAATGGATCGACAAACTTTACCCAATGGTACAGATTCAGCGAAAACCGCACAAAAAAGAGCCTCGAAAAATCGAAGCTCTTTTATCATTGCTGTTATGTAGGGATTACTTTCTCTTTCTGGAAACTGCAATTGCAGCGCCTGCCAGTGCCATGCCAACGAGCGCCAGACCAGTTGTTGCACCGGTTTGAGAACTGGATTCATCAGTGCTACCTGTATCATTACCGGATGTAGAAGCAGTATCGTCTCCCGAGGAAGTAGTATTTTCATCTTCCGAGGAAACATCGCTCGATCCATTACCATCTTCAGAAGAAG
>DBRO01000073.1:0-3771 GCA_002306005.1 Ruminococcus sp. UBA1366
TTGCGGAGGAAGTCCGCGTCTTTCAGGACAGCTTGCGCCGCCGCGGTTTTATCCTTTTTCAGCAAGGCAAGCAGCTTGTCGGTTGCAGCGGAATTCGCCGTGCCGTCATTGATGGTGGAGAGATATTCTTCCGCCGCCTCTTTGACATCCGCCTTCTTTGTGCTCTTGGAAAGATCCAGAACCTTGGCAACCGCTCTCTGGCGAATCGTATTCTGCGCTAAGAACATACCGTAGCCGTACTCCGCATTGTCCTCAAACAGGGAGTTCGCCCAAGCCGGACCCTTGCCCTGCTTGTTGGTGGTGTAAGGCGTGGACGGTGCCGAACCGCCCCAAATGGAGGAACAGCCGGTCGCATTGGCGATATACATTCTGTCGCCGAAGAGCTGGGTAATCAGCTTCGCNNGAGTTGAGAGGCCAGGCGGTAATAAGGCGTTTCGCCGCAGCCCGCGCAAGCGCCGGAGAATTCCAGCAGGGGTTGTTTAAACTGCGAACCCTTGACAGTTGTTTCTTTGAATTTCGCAAGCACTTCCGGCTTTTCGGGCAGGCTGTGTGCGTAATTGAAAACTTCCTGCTGTGCGAGCTGGGTTTCCAGCGGCTGAAGATTCAGCGCCTTGTTGCCCTTCTTGCCCGGACATACATTCGCGCAAGAACCGCAGCCCGTGCAGTCGAGGGCGGAGATGGTCATCAGGAAGAAATGATCCGGCACACCCATCATCGGGATTGCTTTTTCTTTCGCCAGCGCCGGTGCTTTATCCAGTTCTTCTTTGGTCAGTACCGCCGGACGGATTACGCCGTGCGGGCAAACATACGAACAGAAATTACACTGAATGCAGTTTTCGCTGCTCCAGCAGGGAACATCCACAGCAATGCCTCTCTTTTCGAAAGCGGCAGAACCTTGCGGGAACGTACCGTCGGCAGCGTCTGCAAATGTGGAAACCGGCAGGCAGTCGCCCTTCTGGGAATTGCAGGGATTCAGGATGTTGTTGACGAAATCGACAAGCTCCTTATTTTTGCCCTTGGCAGTCGCAAAGCCCATTGTGGAATCCTTTGCTTTTTTCCATGCCGCGGGAACTTTCACTTCGTGCAGTCCGGTCAGACCGGCATCAATCGCGTCGTGGTTCATCTTGACGATAGCTTCGCCCTTTTTGGAATAGGACTTGGTTGCCGCGTCTTTCATATACTTCACGGCATCGTCAATCGGGATGATGTTCGCCAGCTTGAAGAACGCGGACTGGAGCACGGTGTTGATTCTGTTGCCCAGACCGATGTCCTTACCAATTTTCACACCGTTGATGATGTAGAACTTGATGTTGTTTTCCGCAATATATCGCTTCACCTGTCCGGGGAGGTGCTTATCCAGACCATCTTTATCCCACTGGCAGTTCAGCAGGAAAGTTCCGCCGGGTTTGATATCGGAAACAATATCATACTTGGTGATATAGCTTTCGTTATGGCAGGCAACAAAGTCCGCTTGATTGATGAGGTAGGTGGATTTAATCGGAGAATGACCGAAACGCAGGTGGGAAACCGTTACGCCGCCGGACTTCTTGGAGTCGTAAGCGAAATACGCCTGTGCGTACAAATCGGTGTGGTCGCCGATGATTTTAATGGAGTTCTTGTTCGCACCAACCGTACCATCTGCGCCCAGTCCCCAGAACTTGCAGGCAGTTGTGCCCTTCGGTGCGGAATCCAGCTTGCCGTCGTCCGGCAGGGAGAGGTAGGTGACATCGTCATCGATACCAATCGTAAAGCGGGGCTTAAACGTATCTTTCTTGAAATCGTTCCAGTAAACAGCCTTAATTTGAGAAGGTGTGGTATCCTTGGAACCGAGTCCGTAGCGTCCTGTTGCAATTGGCACATCGTGGAACTGGCTGCCCTTGAGTGCTGCGACAACGTCCAGATAAAGCGGTTCGCCGAGGGAGCCGGGTTCTTTGGTTCTGTCCAGAACAGAAATCTGCTGAACGCTGGCAGGAATGGCTTCAATCAGCTTGCTGGCAATGAACGGTCTGTACAGACGGACTTTCACCAAACCAAGCTTGGTGCCCATGGTGCTGTTGAGGTAATCAATGGTTTCCTCAATCGTGTCGCAAACCGAGCCCATCGCAATGATGATATGGTCTGCATCCGGTGCGCCGTAGTAGTTGAACAGTTTATAGTCTGTGCCGATTTTGGCATTGACCTTGTCCATGTAATCTTCCACAATGCCGGGGATTGCATCATAGTACTTGTTGCAAGCCTCACGCGCTTGGAAGAAGATATCCGGGTTCTGCGCAGTGCCTCTCAGCACAGGGCGCTCCGGATTGAGTGCTCTGTCGCGGAACGCCTGAATGGCATCCATATCGACCAGATCTTCCACGTCTTTTTTGTCCCAGACTTCAATCTTCTGGATTTCGTGAGAAGTACGGAAACCGTCAAAGAAATGCACAAACGGGACTCTGCCCTTGATGGTGGAAAGATGTGCAACCGTGCCGAGATCCATGACTTCCTGCGCGTTGGTGGAGCAAAGCATTGCAAAACCGGTTTGACGGCAGGCATACACGTCGGAGTGGTCGCCGAAGATGTTGAGTGCATGAGAAGCCACGCATCTTGCAGAAACGTGAATCACGCACGGCAGCAGTTCGCCGGCAATTTTATACATATTCGGGATCATAAGCAGCAAGCCCTGCGAAGCGGTGTAGGTTGTTGTCAAGGCACCTGCAGCGAGCGAACCGTGTACGGTTCCCGCGGCACCGGCCTCGGACTGCATTTCGCTGACCTTTACAGGCTGTCCGAAAATGTTGGTTTGTCCCTTTGCCGCCCACTGATCGGTGACTTCCGCCATAACCGATGAAGGCGTGATGGGGTAGATTGCCGCAACTTCGGTTAACGGGTAAGCGGCCCACGCGGCGGCGTTATTGCCGTCCATGGTTTTCTTTTCTCTTGCCATTTTTTATCCTCCTTAAAATTTGGAAAATGTAATTCACTGCTTTGGTAGAACTATTCTGTGCAGAAAGTCCGGATTCATGAACATGACGCGCTCAAAAAAAGCAATTCATTACTTCAAATATATATTTTATCACAACAATCCCCTTTTGTAAATAGTACAGGCGGGGATTTTTGTCGAAAAATAAAATTTACACCCTGTTAAAATTATAACAACCTGCCGCAAAAATCTTTTATACAAATCATCAAACCGCCGTAAAAATCAGCTGCATCTTTTCACGGATTGATTCATAGCAAAAAAAGCTTTAGTTTCCGCCGCGCAGCAAATGATAGGCTTTGAGCAGTGCAAGCTGGGTTTTTGCATCAAAAATCTCGTTGTCAATCACCATGCGGTATGCCTCGTCCAGCGGAATCCGCGTGATGTCGATAAATTCGTCCTCATCCAGTGCCTGCGTCAAAAAATCCAGCTCCCGCGCAAGGTACATATAGATAATTTCCGTGTCGTACGCCACCGTGGGATACAGCTTGCCCAAATAGCAAAAATCCTGTGAAACCGCACCGGTTTCCTCGCGCAGTTCGCGCCGACCGCAAGCCTCGGGGTCCTCGCCGCACTCCAGTTTGCCTGCGGGTACTTCCAGCAAAATGCTGTGGAACGGGTACCGGAACTGCCGGACAAAAATCACGTTTTCGTTGTCGTCCACCGGCACCACGCACACGCCGCCGTTGTGGTGAATGACCTCGCGGAATGCCGTTTGTCCGTTTTCCAAAATCACTGTGTCCCGCGTGACTCGAATTACTTTTCCGTCAAAAATCAGTTCGGAATCAATCTTCTTTTCGTTCAGATGCATG
>DBRO01000073.1:3871-8406 GCA_002306005.1 Ruminococcus sp. UBA1366
GCAAAGCCCGTAGATTGTCCCGCCGTTTCGTAATGAAACTCAATCGTATTGTCGCCCGCAGGTGCTGCAACTGCCATAAATCCGTAGGAAACCTTTTCGATTTCTACCGGTTCACCGTTTACGGTTGCCGTCCAGCCTTTTTCGTAAGGCACGCTGAAGAACACGAGATTGGCGCGATCAAGATCAATTTTTGCGGTAAAGCCGTCCGTGCTTTCGGTAAATTCATACGCCGCACGATTCTGCATATCCTCACATTCAGACTGGAAAGTTTCCACCGCTGAGGAGAACGGCTCATAGTATTGAACCAAAACATCCGCGTATTTTTCTTTTTGTGCTTCTGTTAGTACAACGGCGTGCAGAAGTGTTGTCAGGCGCTTCTCAATGGTATAGGACTGCATATCGTCGTCCATGACATAGTTGCTGTACGCAACGCCCATCGGCACGAAATTCTGGTTTTCAAACACATCAAAGCCGTTCTGGGAGTTCAGGTAGGTGAAGCCCGTTACGGGGGGAGTCTTATTCACTGCGCCTTCGGTTTTCTGTTCTTTAAAATAATATTTCACCGAGAACAGTGCCCGCAGCTGGTTGTATTTTGGCTCAATGCGGGAGGCAACATCGCGGGTCAGTCCCACACTTTCGTAAAATTCCATAATGGAAGCCGGCACCACGCTATGGAAGCACCGCATGGAGGAATACCCCCACATGACAGGCCAGTTGTCGGTATTTTCGCTGGAATCCACGCGGAAGAACAAATCCGTGTCGTCGTCCGGCAACGTGACTTTTTCGTTGCCCTCAATGACTTTACTGATATATTCCTCCGGTTCCGGACCTTGCGAAACGCCGTACCACACAATGGCACCCGTGCAGGCAACTACAGAAAACGCCGTCGCACCGGTAATAATTCGGTAGAAAAGCCGGTTTCGCTTGACATAAAGCACAATCAGCGTTAAAAGCACCAGCATGGCGACCGAAACGCCCAGTTGGATTTTCAGCAGGTCCGGATATTTGGCAAGTTCGCCGTACACTACCTCGCCGTCATCCAATTTTGGCAGCATGGAAATGACAACAAATGCAGCGGTCACCCCTGCCACAACTGGCACACCCGCCCGCAGGTTCAGCTGTTTGTTATCCAGCACATAGGCAGTCATCATGCAGAGAATTAAAATTGGCATATAGTACCAGCGCGCATAGTAGCTGCTGTTGAACAGATAAAACGAGGTGTTCAGCACGGGGATAAACGCAAAAATAATGCAAAGTACAATGAGTTTCTTTGCCCAGTGGCTGCCTTTTCCGCGGAAAAACGCCACCACACCTGCCATGGAAAACAGCGGCAGGTATCCTGCAATGGAAGCCCATCTGCCGTAATCAGAATTAAACAAATTGACGCGGGCAGGCGGATCGGGCAGCATAAAGAAGGACTGGATAATCCGGATAATTCGTGTTTTGTCAGAATACAGCACCATGTCCATGCCGTAGAGGTATTCGTCCAAACGGGTGTTGTTCATCACGGCATAATAGGCGGGCAGCAGCATAAATGCCGCAATGCCAAGTCCCAGCAGTGCCTCAAAAATCAGCGAAAACAATTTTCGCAGCGTAATCAGGAAATTCTTGTCCGTACAGCGCACGAAGAAATAGAGAATTAAAAACGTTGCCACACCGGCAAGGAAAAAGTAGTTGATAATGCCGCAGATTGCAATGGAGAGCGCAAACACACCGCGCTTGTTTTCCTGTACGCGCTGCTCAAAAGCCAGCAGCACCAGCGGGAAAAACGCAGTAAAGTCATGAAAATGATTAAAGAAAATATTATACGCCTGAAAACCGGAGAACGCGTACAGCATCGCGCCTATAACGGCGGCATTTGGGGTCCGGACAAAGCGCCGGATGTACGCATAGGACGTGACTGCAGCCACAGCGGTTTTTAAGCAAAGCAGCCATGGCAGTAAGTACGGCACCGCAGCGGAAGGGAAGGGAATCGTCAGCCAGAAAAACGGACTGCCCAGCAGGTAAAACGCATACGAGCCGACAAAGCTGGAACCTAAGTCCGTACCCCAGTCCCAAGCGGTGTTTCCGGCACGTACCGCATCATGCGCGTGGGTATAAAAGATAATCTGCTGGGAGTTAAAATCCCCGTAGTAAACAAAATATCCGCCCTCGTAAATCACAATCGGCAAGAATACGATTGCCATCAGCAAAAAAGAAATGCCGAAAACGAATAGGTACTTTTCTTTCGGCTTGGCAAGCGGTGCAGGGATTGCTTCGTAGCCAAAAAGTTTGCGTGCGCGCGGCACAATTGAATAAAACTGCATAAGCAAAGAGGATACTGTGCGTTTTTTCGCGGCGTATCCGTCCTCCTTCGTTAAAAATAAGTTTGATACAGGGATATTATAGCATACAATCCTGCCAATGAAAAGTCCATTCCGGAAATTTTCCCGGATTTTACGAAAAAAACGGAGAAAAATATAAAAACGCCCCCGCAAAAAATACGGAAGCGTTTTGGTTGGTGTATGAAATTACTTGATTTCGACCGTTGCGCCGGCAGCCTCAAGCTTGGTTTTGAGTTCCTCGGCATCCGCCTTGGAAACGCCTTCCTTGATTGCCTTCGGAGCGGATTCCACCAGTTCCTTGGATTCCTTGAGTCCCAGACCGGTGATTTCCTTAACTGCCTTGATAACAGCCATCTTCGCATCACCAAAGGAAGCGAGAACAACGTCAAATTCGGTTTTTTCTTCTGCCGCAGCAGCAGCGCCGCCGGCAGCAGGAGCAGCCGCGACAACCGCGGTTACGCCGAATTCGTCCTGAATTGCGGTAACCAGCTCAGCGAGTTCCAGCACGCTGAGACCCTTAATGTCTTCTACAAACTTTAAAACTTTCTCAGAAGCCATGATAATTTCTCCTTTTAAATCTTATTCAAATTTGTTATGCCGCGTTAGGCGGCAGCGAATGGTGGAAGCCTAGGCGGCTTCGTTGTTTTTGTCCACAACGGCTTGCAGGGTTGCGGCAAGCTTTTGCAGCGGGCCTTGCAGAGAACCCACCAGCTGTGCGAGCAGAGTTTCCTTGGACGGAATTTTCGAAAGTGCAACAACGCCCTTTTGGTCGTAAACTTCCTTTCCGATAAAGCCTGCTTTCAGTTCGAATTTGTCCTTGCTGTTCTCGGCAAATTTTCCGAGAATCCGTGCGGGTGCAGTTTCGTCCTCGTTGGAAATCGCAATCGCGGTTGTGCCTTCCAGCACACCGGTCAGTCCTTCCAAACCGGCATTTTTCAGCGCAAAACGCAGCATGGTGTTCTTTTGAACGGAGTAATAGATGCCAGCCTCCCGCAATTCCTTGCGAAGCTTGGTGTCTTCCTCCACCGTGATGCCCTTGTAATCCACAAGCACACCCGACGTCGCGTTTTTCAGCTGTTCGGTCAGCTTTTCGACCAGTTCCTGTTTTTGTGCTAAAATCTTTTCGCTCGGCATTTTTTTCACCTCTTTTAATAAAAATGCTTGCACTGTATGAAAAGAAAGAAAAAAACTCTTTCGTCGTAAAAGACAAAAGAGAAACAAAGTTCTTATAAAACAAACTTTGCGTTCCTTCCTCGGCCGGACTTCCAAGCGTACGCTTTGCCGGCTGTCTTAAGATACGAATGCTTTTATACTATACCACAATGCCGGCGTGCTGTCAAGATGTTCACACTTTTTTTACAACCATAATGGGAAACTGCGCCAACGTTTTTTACGGTTTTTATTTGACAAATAACAGGGGAAACTTTATAATAGAATGGATATTAAAGCAAACGAAAAAATGAGGGCTGCTTGTGAGAACGGAACGAGATTTTTTAGGCGAAAAAGAATTGGCGGCGGANNNTTGATTTTGGCACTGGTTGGTGTCAAAAAAGCCGCGGCTATGGCAAATAAGGCGACTGGACTGCTCGAGGCGCAAAAGGCGGACGCGATTGTTGCCGCTTGCGAGGCGCTTCTTGCGGGACAGTACACGGATGTATTTGTGACGGATGCGTTACAGGGCGGCGCGGGGACTTCTACTAACATGAACGTGAACGAAGTCATTGCCAATGCGGCGCTAAAAATTTTGGGCAAACCGGCGGGCGCGTATGAAATGATTTCGCCGCTGGACGATGTAAACAAAGGGCAGTCCACCAATGATGTGTACCCCACAGCGCTGCGGATTGCGGCGGTGCGCGGGGTGCGTGCGCTTAGCGAGGAATGTGCGCGGCTGCAGGAATCGCTGCAAAAAAAAGAGCAGCAGTTTGCTAACGTGGTAAAGCTGGGCAGAACGGAAATGATGGATGCCGTCGCCGTTACGCTGGGGCAGGAATTTGGCGCGTACGCACAGGCAATTGCCCGCGACCGCTGGCGGATTTATAAATCCGAGGAGCGCTTGCGGCTGGTGAATATCGGCGGCACGGCGGTGGGAACCGGCAGTAATGCGCATCGCAAATATGTGTTTAAAATCACGGAGCTTTTACAGGAACAAACCGGCATCGGGCTTGCCCGTGCGGAGTACCCGATGGATATTACACAGAACAATGATGTGTT
>DBRO01000073.1:8445-17404 GCA_002306005.1 Ruminococcus sp. UBA1366
ACGATTATGCCGGGTAAGGTGAATCCCGTGATTCCGGAAATGACCATACAGGCGGCAATTCGCGTGATTGCCAATGATACAGCGATTACGACAGCGGCGGCAATGGGCAATTTAGAATTGAATGCATTTCTGCCGCTGATTGCGGATTGCTTGTTGGAAAGCTTGCAGCTGCTGACCAATACGGTTCGGATCTTTCGCGAAAAATGCGTGGACTTGCTGGAGGCGGATGCGAAGCGTTGTGCGCATCATTTAAGTCGTTCGGCAACTGCCTATGCCACGGCGCTTGCGCCCTATACCGGTTATGCACAGGCGGCGGAATTGATTCAAATCTGCGGCGCGGATCGTAAAAAAATCATACAGGAAGTGCTTCGGCGTAATTTGATGTCGCCGGAGCAGCTGGATACCATTCTGACTTTTTCGCAGACGGCAACGTATTTGGATTGAAATTGTACAAATAGCATTGAAATCTTTCCGGCGGTATGGTATAATGTTTGCAGAACAAGTCTACAAACGGAGATTTTCTGTCGGACGAAACAATGAAAATCTCAAGTTCGTGATTATGGATGGGATCATTAACAGATACCGGTGACTTGCCCGGCAAAAAAATGAAGAACAAACCAATTTGGATGAAGGGATACAGCGGCTTTTGCAATCTGCACCGCCGCGGAAACGGAGATTGATATGATAAAAACAGAAAATCATCTCGGATATATCAGCTTTTCGGGAAAATACCTGAAGACTTTGATTCGCAAAACGGCAGAAAGCTGCTTTGGCGTGGCGGGAATGAATCCGTATGGTGCAAAGCAGGGACTGAAATCGGTCGTGGGCAGGCTGCAAAACGACGAGTCCGGCGTGATTCTGCATAAATGCGGCAATAAACTCGTAATTGAGTTGCATATATCCGTTGTGTACGGCGTCAATATTGCGGTCATTTCCGACAGCATTACGAACAAAGTTCGGTATGCTGTTGAGGATGAAGCGGGCGTACCTGTGGAGCGCGTGGACGTGTATGTGGACGGGATGAAGTCCTGAATAGGATTCGGGAGCAAGTTTTAAGGGGGAACACATTTGTGATAAGCGGAAATCTGCTGCGCGACGCGTTTATCAGCGCGGCAAACAGCATTGCCAACCGAAAAAAGGACGTGGATGAACTGAACGTTTTTCCGGTGCCGGACGGCGACACGGGAACGAATATGTCCATGACAATGGGCAACGCGCTGACGGAACTCAAACGCATGGATGAGAACGTAACGGTCGCGCAGGTTGCCGATGCAACCGCTTCCGCATTGCTGCGAGGCGCACGGGGAAATTCCGGCGTAATTCTTTCACTGCTATTTCGCGGCTTTGCCAAAGCGTTTGCCGGTGCGAAAGAAGCCGATACGGAATTGTTAATCAAAGCGCTGGAGCTGGGTGCGGAGGGCGCGTATAAATCTGTGATGAAACCCACGGAAGGTACGATTCTCACAGTCGCCAGGCTTTCGGCGGAAAAAGCAGCGAAAGCAGGGCTTTCCACCAACGATACCACGCTGTTGTGGGCGGATGTGTGCAGCACCGCACAGGAGGCACTTGCGGATACGCCGAATTTACTGCCTGCACTGAAAAAAGCAGGTGTGGTGGATGCCGGCGGACAGGGACTTGTGATTATTTACAATGCCATATTGGATGTGATGCGCGGCGGCGAAATCGTTCAGCCGAAGGACAAATCGGAAAAGCCCGCGGCGGCAACGTTTGAAACATTCTCCTCCGTGGTGGGCGATTATGATGCGGAAATTAACTTTACCTACTGTACGGAAATGATTATCACAAAGTCCGAAAAAGCGCCGGATTCCGCCAAGCTGCGCGCTTATCTGGAAACCATCGGTGACTGCGTGGTGGTGGTTGAGGATGACGAGATTATCAAAGTCCATGTGCATACCAACAATCCCGGCAAGGCGCTGGAAAAAGCATTGCAGTTCGGCAGCTTGAACCTGCCGAAAATTGAGAATATGAAGATGCAGCATGAGGCACGCCAAAAGCAGGCGGAGCTGGAAAACAAACAGCAGTTTGTCCCCGCAGCACCGGAAAAGCAGTTCGGATTTGTTGCCGTGGCGGCGGGCAGCGGCGTGGAGGAAATGTTCCGCGACATTGGCGTAGACTGCGTGGTACGCGGCGGACAAACCATGAATCCTTCCACGGATGATATTTTAGCGGCGATTACAGCTTGTCCGGCAGAAACGGTGTTTGTGCTGCCGAACAACAAGAATATCATTATGGCGGCGGAACAGGCGGTCAAACTGGCGGACAGGAAAGTTTGCGTACTGCAAACGCGGACAATTCCGCAGGGTATGGCAGCAATGCTGGCATTTGATCCCGATGCGGATTTCAACACGAATCGGATCGAAATGACCCACGCACTGGAGCGGGTTTCCACCGGACAGATTACTTTTGCCGCACGCGATTCGGATTACGAAGGACACGCGATTAAAAAGGGCGAAATCATGGCGATGGACAACGGCAAGCTGGCGTTTGTGGACAAGGACGTGAACAAGGCGGCATTCCGGCTGACGAAAAAGCTGCTGAAAGGTGATAGTACCTTTGTGACGCTGATTTACGGCGCGGATGTGGCGGATGAAACTGCCGAGACGTTGCAAAAACAGCTGAGCACAAAGTTCTCCCACGTGGAAGTGAATTTGATTAACGGCGGACAGCCGGTGTATTATTATATTATTTCGGTGGAATAGTTCTTTCAATAATAAAAGAAACCCGCCGTAGACACTTTTTTGTGCCTGCGGCGGGTGTATTATTTAAATTTTCCCATGCCATGGACGAACTTTTGCATACCAGCCGTTTTTCTCCCAGTGTGCGAGGTCGGCGGGGTTGTGAATGAGCCGGCTGACTTTTCGCATGATAAAAAAATTCGCCTTTGTGCGCAGAGATGGCGTTGGATTTTTGGCGCGGCACAGGATTTGTTTTGCCAGTGTGCCGGTCTGCCGCCGGATTTTCTCCCGCTTTGGTTCGCTGACATCCCGCCAGTTTGCTGCGGCAACGTTGATACCATAGCGGTATACTCGTCCCACGCCCCAAAAATGCAGGCTGTCCGTCATATCCTTTGCGGCGGATTTGTTCCCGCCGCCCGCCGCAGTGGTTACGGCAACAGCCTGTTTGCAAAACATGGCACCGCATGGACGATGCACCATAAATCGATACGCAAAATGGTCCAGCATCACTTTCATCGAGCCTGCCGTGTGCATGACATACACCGGCGAAGCAAGAATCAGCACATCCGCCCAGTCCATTTCCTCCGCGATTGCCTGCGTATAAGCTTTGTGCGGACAGGCATCCTCACCATCTATTACGCATTTCGCGCAGCCAAGGCAGAATTCCGGCATGGCTTCTGGCAAAAACAGTTCGTGAATCTGATTGTTTGAAGTTAAACTTTCCGCCAGCATATGTGCGGTATGGTACGTGGAACTTTTTCGCATGGTTGCATGAATCATCAATACATTCATGAAATACACCGCCTTTCCTTCTGTTATATGCAGGAGAACACGTCTGCTTGCTATTTTTCTGCGCCAAATCGTATGCGTACATGAAAATCCCCGGAAACCGAGTGGGCTTCCGGGGTGTGTTTTCAAATTTATGCTTCCGCCGGCTTGCGTTTTTCGCCGGTTTTTGCAAGTTTTTTCTTGGAGTGATTCTGCATGATGACCCAGATGGTGGTTGCAACGCAGTTCGAGGAGTAAATACCGGTAATCATACCGATAATTAGCGGGAACGCAAAGCTCATAATGGAGCTGACACCCCGAATTAAGCACACGACGCAAACGATTGCCATAGCAAGTACCGTTGCAACGGTGGTGTTGATAGAACGTCCCAGCGTCTGCGTGACGCTTACGTCCACAAGTTCCTCCACGGTTGCTTTTCTGCCAAGAATCTTGCGGTTCTCACGGATACGGTCGTAAATGATAATCGTGGAGTTGATAGAGTAGCCCAGTACGGTGAGCAACACGGCGATGAGGTTTGCGTTGATGTCGTAACCGCACACCAGGAACGTGCCGTAAACCAACGCCATATCGTGAACCAGCGCAATAATAGAGGTCAAACCGGCAGAGAAACCGCCGATTTTGCGGAACCGGATGCCGATGTAGATAATCGTCATCAGTCCGGCAAATGCTACGGCTACCAAGCATTTCAGCAGGAATTCCTTACCGTTCTGCGGAGACACGTTCGAGGCGCTTTGCTTGACGATATTGTTGTCCGGATAAGCGGTTGTCAACGCGGTTTCCAACTCGTCCAGCTTTTCGCTGTTCATGCCGTCCTTTGCGGCAAACGAAACGCTCAGTGCGTTTTCGCCGCCGGCGGTATCCATGTTAGAACCGGTCGCAACGGTAGCTTCCTTGCCCACGGTATCCTCAATGGTTTTGGTTACATCGTCTACGTTCAGTTCGCCATCGTAGGAATAACTAATCATTGTACCGCCCTTGAATTCAATGGCAACATCCAGCTTGCCGGCGGCAGTTCCAATAATAATCAACGCAAACAGTGTGAGGGAAATCGCAAAGAATTTCTTCTTGTTCTTAACAATTGACAGGGTTTTTGGCGGGGTGTAATCCATTTTGCAGTACATACCAATTTTGCGGAACGGCTTGAACCGCGAAATGGATGCCAGCATAATGCGGGAGAAAAACACGCCGAAAATAAAGTTCAGGAAAATACCGATTAGTAACGTGTAACCGAGGGAGTAAATCGTACCCGCGGTGGAAACGCTGAAAGCAAAGAAAATTGGGTACAGCAGGGTTGCAAACAATCCGTCCGTTGGACCAAACGCGCCCATCAGGATGACTGCAACGATAATGACAGTAATGTTACCGTCAAACACGGCGCTCCAGGCACGCTTGTAGCCCAGTTCGATTGCCCCGTTGAGCGTTTTTCCGGCGCGGAGTTCTTCCTTAATTCGTTCGGTCGTGATGACGTTTGCATCCACGCCCATACCAATCGAAAGAATAATTCCCGCAATACCGGGAATGGTCAGTGTAAAGCTTGGCAGGTTTCCAAAGAAACCGGAGATTGCCGCAACCGAACCGGCAACCTGTCCGATGAGCGCAAGCGCTGCAATGACACCCGGTAGTCTGTAAATAAACGAAACGTACAGCGCAACGGCAATGAAGGCGATAATTCCCGCCAGCACCATTGCCTGTTTGGCGCTTTCACCCAACGTCGGGGAAATCGTATTGACGCTGGTATCGATCAGCGGATAGGTCAGCTGTCCGGCGTTGATTTTATCCGCCAAATCATTTGCCTCGGAGTTGCTAAATCCGGAAGAACCGCCGGAAATCACGGCTTCACCATCTGTTAGTGCGGCATTTACCGTAGCGGTGGAAATATTTTCATCATCCATCCAAATAGAAATGGAGCCGCCTTCGGCATATAATCTGGTTGTGGCTTCGCCAAAAGCTTCTTTGCCTTCGTCATCAAATTTCAGCGACACAACCCATTCTGTTCCGCCCGTATCGCTGGTTTGCTGTACCGCCTCAGCTTTTGTTACTTGGTCGCCGGTTAAAATCTCCGCGCCGTCCGCCTCAGAACCCTCGCGGAACACCATTTTATAGGTGCTGCCTAACTCTGTCACGGCTGCTTCCGGATCAAAATCCGTTTCGCCCGCCTGCCACGGAAAGCTCACCACGACTTTTTTATTGGTATAGTCTACATACACATCGCTGTCCACAATGTTTAGATTGAGCAAGCGTTGCTGGATGACATTCCGCGCCGCAAGCATATCGTTCTTTGTGACTTTACTCAAATCATCGGTGTTGGGTTCAAATGTGGCGGTTACACCGCCTTGAATATCAATGCCCCACCGGATGTCATCCGTGCTCTTAATAATGCTGGTTTTCGTATCTCCAAAATAAGTTGCAATGCCGAAAAACGTGAGATAGGTGAAAATCGCGATACAGGCAAGAGCAATAAAAAACGTCCGTTTTTTTACTTTCCGCACTCTATATATCCTCCTAAAAGATGGTTCTCATTCCGTCCGTTCCAAAAGCGGGAAATCCCGCCTGTCCGCACGAAATATCCGGTAGAAATAACCAAACCGGTTTGTAACAATTCACTTTAACAGTATAGTATTATTCCAAAGAAAAGTCAAGCATTTTTTCCGTTTGATGTTTAATTTTCACGAAAAGGCGGTAAGAAATGCGAAAATGCGTTCTTCATAGGATCGAAATGTTTATTTCGCGCAGTTCGTTAAAAAAAACGCAATAACCGTCCCGGATAAAATCCCAATTCTGCGCTTTTCAGTGCATTTTTTAAAACACTTATCGTATTAATTTATTTTCTTGCCGAAAATCATTGATTTTTCATGTCGAATGTTGTATAATATATTCTAGATAACTGTATGGATTTTTTTGTATACCTGCAAGGATGCGTAACAAATTGTTCATATTACGGCGGCGTCCCCTTTTATTATTCGGTAAAAGCCGCACGTAAACGGATAAGGAGGGAAAAGTTTTGCTGTTTGATTCGATTGATTTTAAGGCCATGCAGGCAGGATTGAACGCCTTGAATGAAAAGCAGCAGGTGATTTCGCAAAACCTTGCGAACCAGGACACACCCAACTATAAAGCAAAGGAACTGAATTTTGAGGATGTCCTGAACAAGAGCATTTCGGATAGCGACGGGGATACTAACTACGCGTTCCGAACCACCGTCACAGAATCGGAAGATACTTACGTGAACGAGGACGGCAACAACGTGGATTCCGATAAGGAATCGCTGGAACTGTACAGTACCTATTTGCAGTCCGCGGCGATTATTCAGAAAATGAATACGTCGATTGCAACCTATCGATATGTAATTTCGCAATCGCAGTTTAAGTAATTGCAATTTATAATAGTATGGCACAGAAAGGAACGGAAAAATCAAATGGCATTTTTGAATTCTTTGAATATCACCGGTTCCGCACTGACCGCACAGCGGTTTAAAACCGACGTGATTTTACAAAATATCGCAAACCAAAACAATGTCGCTACTACGGAAGAGGATGTTTATAAAAGACAGCAGGTAGTCTTTCAGGAACGTCAGATGAGCTTTGATGAAACACTGCAGGAGGTTTCCGGCGGCGGTGTACGGGTATCGGAAGTCGTTCGCTCAGACGAGGATGTTACACCGGTGTATGATCCGGATAACCCGCTTGCCGATGAGGACGGCTATGTGTATAAAGCCAACGTGGATAATTCCGAGGAGCAGGTGGATCTGCTGGAAGCAACCCGTATTTATGAATCAAACCTCAGTGCATTGTCCATTACGAAAGCCATGGCGGCAAAAACACTGGAAATCGGCAAATCCCAGTAGCGCATGGATGGATTGTGAAGGATCACAGTTTTTCGCGCAAGGAAGTAAAAACTACGGCAGTCGGTGCGAATAAAGCATCCCTACGCCGCGGAAATGGAGTTACATATGAATATCATACCGTTGGAATCGTTGAAACCGATCGCCTCAACCGATACGGTTTCTCATACCACAGAAAGTTCGCTGGATTCGTTTGCGAATTATTTGACCGAAGCGGTCAATAAGGTGCAGGATTTAGAATCCGCATCCAGCGAGAGCGCCTATCAGCTTGCAACCGGACAAACAGACGATTTAACCGGTGTCATGCTGGATTCTGTCCGCGCCCAAACGGCAGTGGAACTTGCCACGCAGGTGACCACGAGGGCGGTAAATGCCTATAAAGAAATTATGCAGATGCAGATTTAACGGACTTATGTCCGGCAGCAAGGAAGGATCTGCAACATTGGCATGGATGCAATTTGGGTTAAGGCTGGTAGTGGTAGATGAATGAAAAAATAAAGGGAATTCCGGCAAAGCTGAAATCATTGTGGGGCGGGCTGGGGAAAGCCGCAAAGCGCTTTTTGATTTTTGTGCTGATTGCCGCGGCTGCCGCAGTGGTTGTCACGGTGATTGTCCGGAACAATCAGGAAGATACCATATCCCTGTACGGCAGCGATTTGGAGCAGTCCGAGGCGGTGGAGATTTACGGAGAGCTCAAAGCAAAGGGATATGAAGCAAAGCTTTCCGGTAACGAGATTATTGTACCGGAAAGCCAATATGATGAAATGATTCTTGCGATGGCTGAGTTGGGTTACCCGCAAAGCACGCAGGCGTATTCGACGTATCTGGATAACATTGATTTCACACAGACTGATGACGACAAGGCAGAAATCAAAAAAGAAGCCTTGCAGAGCCGGTTGCAAACCACGTTGAAAATCATCGACAATATTCGTTCGGCAACGGTGAACCTCAGTATCCCACAGGATTCCGGTTATGCATGGGAGACGGACGAGGGCAAACCGACCGCAAGCGTGACACTGAAGTTGAAGGATTCTTCGGCATTTACGGAGAAAAACGTGTCTGCGGTCAAGAATCTGGTTGCGTTTTCTGTGGAAGGCATGAGCGCGGATGATGTGACGATTATTGATGCGAATACCGGAAATGAGCTTAGTGACGGCGATGAGCAGGAAGACTACGATGTGGACAGCCGTTCGAATTACGAACGCATTATTCAGGAAAAACTCGAGGCGGATGCGGAAAAAATTCTTGCCCCGATTTACGGAGATGCCAATGTCGTTGCGGTGGCGGCGGTAAAGGTGAACTTCGATAAAATTCAAAAAGAAATTAAGGAATATACGGATGGCGTTGCCGAAAACGAACATATTATCATTCAAAATGGCGATACCGATTCCACCGCCGAGGGCGTAAGCGGCGAGGAGGATAATACCGATATTCCCAGCTATCAGAACGAAACCGATGAGGCAAATCAGGACGCGGATTATTATGAGCGCGAAACCGAAAATGCCATCGGCTATATTCTGACGCAGACCGAAAAAGCACAGGGCGTTTTGGAAGACGCAACGATTTCCGTTGTGGTAATGACGGAGGATGCGCTGACGGATGAACAGTCCGACAATATCCGCAGCTTAGTGAA
>DBRO01000073.1:17521-19223 GCA_002306005.1 Ruminococcus sp. UBA1366
GATATGGAAAAGAAAATCGAGGAATCCGAGCGGCGTTCGCTGATTGAGCGCGCCAGCGAAGCAAATCTCGGCAAAAAGCGTACAGAGGACGATGTACGGGATTTCACCAAGCACAACCCGGATCTAGCGGCGGCGATTATCCGCTCAATGATCAAGGAAGAAGAATAACCGGCGCGCTTTTGGCGGCAGGTGATCAGAAAGGGATGTGCTCATGAGTGTGGTAAAAAAGCGCTATGTGAATTTTTCTTCAGAGCCGGTGGAAATTCCAAGCTACCATAAACCGGAGCGGAAAAGATCGGACGAAAGTTTTTTAACAGAGGAGGATTTTCTGCTGGAAGATCTGACGGACGAGCAAAAAAAAGCGATCATTCTGATGATTGGCGGAAAGGTCAATGCCCTTGCCGAGGAACGTCGGCTGGAAGCGGACGAAGAGGCGGAACGGATTGCCGAACAAGCGCGTGATCAAGCAGCGCAGATTGTCGCTGCGGCAAAGCTTGAAGCGCTTCGAACTGCGGATGAGGCNNCGCACGGAAAAGCAGGACGAAATTGCAGGGTATCTAACAGAATTGCATCAGAAAGTGAAAGAAATCGAGCAGCAGCGGGAAGATTTTTTTGAGGAGTATCAGGATAACTTAAAATATTTGGCGTTGGAAATTGCCCAGCGGTTGGTTTATAAAAAAATAGACGAGGACGATACTTATTTAGCGGAACTGGTTCGCGCGGCGGTCAAGGAAGCCCGAGAGGCGGAGTGGATTACCGTCACGCTTGCCAAAGATGCCACAGTACTTGCGGATAAACTTACGGCGGAATTCGCACAAGCGGAAAAACCGGTGGAGTTTGAAGCCGCAGCAGAACAACCGGGTACGGTGTATCTTTCTGCATCGGACAGAACCGTGGATGCTTCCGTACAAACGCAGGCTGAAAATTTCAAAGCATTTTTAAAACGCGGCGGCGCTGCGTATGAACGGGATGAAACCCGATAAAAGCCAGAGGAGGGATTGCCCATGAGATTACGCGAGGAAACCCGCGAACTGCGGCAGGCAATCCGGCTGGAAAATTTCTTTACCAGCTGCGGCAAGGTGGAACAGATTGTCGGCACGATTATTGAGGCAGTGGGACTGACTTGCAATATCGGCGATGTCTGCGAAATTACGGTGGGCGGCTCCGGCACAAAAGAAGTCAAAGTGCTTGCCGAAACCGTGGGATTTAAAAGCGGAAAAACCTTGCTGATGCCGTATGAAAATATCGATGGCATTGGCTATGGGAATGTGGTTTATAACACGGGGCGAAAGCTTCGGATTCCGATGAGCAGCGCGCTGATTGGCAGAATTATTGATGCAATGGGCAATCCGTTGGATGGGCTTGGCCCAATAGAAAGCGGCGGCGAACTGTATGCCATTAACGGCGAACCCTCCAATCCCATGCTCCGCCCGCAAATCAGCGAGCCGATTGAGCTGGGCGTGAAGGCGATTGACGGCATGATTACGATCGGTAAAGGGCAGAGAATTGGCATTTTCGCCGGTAGCGGCGTGGGAAAAAGCACCCTCATGGGCATGATTGCCCGGAATGTCTCCGCCGATGTTAATGTGATTGGTCTGGTGGGCGAGCGCGGCAGGGAACTGATGGAGTTCATCAAGCGCGATCTAGGCGAGGAAGGGCTGAAACGCTCTGTAATCGTGGTGGCAACCTCGGATTCCTCTGC